>JBPCSY010000096.1:0-7702 GCA_051006695.1 Candidatus Nanopelagicales bacterium | reverse complement strand
GCCGGAATCGGCGTCGTAATCGTGGGCGCTGTTCCGGAGTTCCCGGAGTTCGTCGACCAGCACTCACTCTTCGCCCAGGCCTTCGGATCGAAGGCCTACACGATCGATCAGGCCGAGGCGATCGAGAATCGCAAGCCTGCACTCGATGCCGAGCTGTCCGTGGCGCAGAAGTACCCGGGCACGGTCGTCTTCGACGCACTTCCCTACGTCTGCGACGGGCAGACTTGCGCAACGGCAAAGGACGGCGTGGTCTTCTATCAGGATGAAACGCACTTGAGCCTCGAGGGTTCCCTGCTGCTCGAGCCCGGCATGCGCGAGGCGATCAGCTCGGCCGCAGCATCGGCGCAGGTCGCGCCCTGACGCTACGGTGATCGAGTGAGCCTGAGACGACGCGCCGTCACCGCAGCACTCCTCGGTGCACTCGGCGTGGTCATCGCCACGGTGATCGTCCTGAGCCAGTTCACGGCCACGTACGCCACCAGCAACGCGATCCGTGCTCGCATCACTCCGGCCGCTGACGCTGTGGAGGCGCTCGTGCTCGCCCAGGTGAGCGCTTCCGCCTCGCTGTCCGACTACGTGCTGCTCGATCGAGATGCCAGCCGTGCCGACTACGAGCGTCAGATCGAGCGCGCCGAGGTGCTCATCGACCAGATCATCCTCAAGCTTGATGCGGCGCCGGAGATCCGGCCGCTGGCCGAGAAGTCGCTCGCTGCCCAGGAGGCCTGGACTGCCGCCGACGGAACTCCCGTCCTGGAGGCCATGGATGCGGGCGACGAGGCGAAGGCCAAGGAGATCACCGACTCAAAGGTCGCGTGGACGTCCTACGGGGCACTGACGCAGGCCACGCAGGACTTGCAGGATGCCGTCGATGACCGTCGACTCCAGGCAAGTGACACCCTCGTCGACTTCCTCCGCGTACTCGGGATGATGCTGCTTCTCTCCGGGCTCCTGGTGCTCGCACTGCTGCTCGCCTATTACCTGGGCCTGCGTCGATGGGTGCTCAATCCGCTGACGCGCATTCGCGGTGACCTCCAGCAGGCCGCCGATGTGCCCGGACATCTACACCCCATCGCTCCCACCGGACCGCCCGAGCTCGAATCCGTGGCCCTCGATGCAGAGGCCCTGCGGCGCGGGCTCGTGCGTGAGATTGACGAGGCACGCGAAGCTCGCAGCGGCCTCGCACAGGATGCGCCGGTTGCAGACTCGCTGCGCTCCGCGATGACTCCTCACGTGGTGGAACTTCCGACGGGTCTTCTCGTGAGCGGTCGCATGTCCTCGGCCGAGGGCGTCATCGCCGGGGACTGGTGGGATGTCGTGGGATGCCCGGCCGATCGGATCGCGGTAGTTATCGGTGACGTGGCCGGGCATGGCGCTCCCGCGGGAGTCATGGCACTTCAGGTGCGCGCCTTGCTGCATTCCGCACTGGCCTCAGGAGCGCAGCCCGACGCAGCACTGCGTCTCGCGCACCAGGCACTTCGGGATTCCCGGACATTCGCGACTGCACTGGTCATGCTCATCGATCCGGCTGCCCACGAGATTCGCTGGGCCAATGCCGGCCATCATCCCGCGCTGCTGATCGGGAGCGACGCGGTGACGACAGCGCTCGAGCCCACCGGCCCGTTGCTATCGGCCCTCGACGGCGAGTGGATGACCCTGCAGACGACAACGCGTGTCGGTGATGCGCTGGTGGGCTTCACCGACGGGCTGATTGAGGGCACCACCCTCGATGGAGAGATGGTCGAGACTGCCGACCTCCTTGCCACCCTCCTCGCTATTCCCTCGGATATCCGTCGTGAGCCGGACGAGACTCTCGAGCGAGTGCTCGCTTCCATGCGCGAGCAGGCGACCGAATGGACCCGCGACGACGTCACCCTGGTGGCAATCGCCTTCACGCAGTGATGGCACGATGGGTACATGTCACTTCGTACCCGTCATCGTGTTCTTGCCCTGATTGCCGCATCCGCCACCTTCCTCACCGGGCTCGCCGTCGCGACACCCGCCCAGGCTGCCCAGACTCCGAAGGGCACGGTCGTCAAGGACTCCCTCTTCGGCATGCACGTCTACAACGCCGAGTTCGGCGAGTGGCCGACCATTGGCTTCGGCTCCCTGCGCCTGTGGGATAACCGCACCTCGTGGGCCAATATCGAGCGCACCCAGGGTGTCTTCGACTGGACAGCCCTCGACACCGCTGTGGCCACCTCGCAGGCCAAGGGTGTCGACGACATCCTGATGGTGCTTGCCGGCACTCCCGCCTGGGCAACCGATGATCCTTCTCCGACAGCACTTCCGCAGCCGGGCGCTGCGGGCATGCCGCGCAACATCGCCTGGTGGGATAACTGGGTCACTCAGGTCGCCACTCGCTACAAGGGCAAGATCACCGCGTACCAGCCGTGGAATGAGGCCAACCTCGCCACCTTCTCAACCGGCAGCGCACAGGACATGGCGGATCTCACCAAGCATGCCTACGACATCATCAATCGCATCGATCCGGCTGCCACAGTGGTCGCACCAAGCACCGGCACTCGCCTCGGCGGTCCGTTCAAGTCGTTCTACCCGAAGTACCTCGCCGCACTGAAGGCCTACGGCTGGCCTGTCGACGTGTGGGCAGCGCACACCTACCCGGCCAGCCTCGGCACCCCTGTCGACCGCTCGGCACTCGCCAAGCTCTGGCAGGGCGCACTCGCCGCCGCCGGTGCACCGAAGAAGCCGATGTGGGACACCGAGAACAACTTCGGGCTCAAGGGTCCCGGCCCGCAGAATCCCGATGTCGATCTCGAGGGCACGAAGGCCGCTGACTGGGTCGCACGCACGTACCTCGATGCCCTTCGCCTGAACATCAGCCGCGTGTACTGGTACCGCTGGGAGCCCTACAACGATCTCTGGGGCATCCAGATGTACAACAACACTCCAGGTGCGGCGGCGTACCAGACCCTGCAGAAGTGGATTGTCGGCGCGACCTTCAACGGCTGCCCCACCAAGGGCACCAGTGTCACCTGCAACTTCACCAAGGGCGGCAAGAAGTTCCAGGTCGTGTACACCGACAGCGGAGCGTCGCGAAACATCAAGCTCAATGCCTCGTACTCGCAGGTGTGCAGTCTTGACGGTACCTGCAAGTCACTCGGTGCCAAGCGAGTCACCACAGCAGGTCCGGTGCTCGTCACCAACTAGTCACGAATGTCGAATGGGGGCGGTCACTGACCGCCCCCATTCGCATATCCGCTTCTACGCGACGAGCTTCTCCACTGCCGCACGGAAGAGCACCGTGTGGAGGTCGACATCGGCTGCTGTCGTGGCCGGGCACATCAGCGCCATGTTGTGGAACGGAGTCATCAGTACCCCGCGGTTAGACATGTACAGATGCAGGTATTCCTCGAGGTCATCGTCATGTGCAGCAGCTGACTCGGTGCCGGTGCGCGGTGCAGGTCGGGTGAATCGATACTCCGCGCGCGCACCGAGCTGAGCGATGGACCACGGCACGTCGAATTCGACGAGGGTGGATTCGACGCCCTCGCGATAGCGAGTCGCCAGAGCGATCATGTGCGCGAACGCTGAATCCGTCAGCACCTCGCCCAAGGTGGCGCGGATCGCCGCGGTCGAGAGCACGTTGCCGGCAAGGGTGCCGCCCACTCCGCCCACGTCGACGAGATCGGCCTCCTCATTCGCGCGAATCAGTGCCGCGACTTCATGGGAGATGCCGTAGGCACCGCACGGGATGCCGCCGCCGATGCTCTTGCCGATGACGAAGATGTCCGGGCGCAATCCCCATGCCGAAGTACACCCACCGGGGCCCTCGGAGATGGTGTGCGTCTCGTCGATGAGCAGCAGGGTTCCGTACTCATCGCACAGGCGACGAACCCCCTCGAGGAATCCGGGCTCGGGAAGAACGATGCCGATGTTGGTGAGCGCAGGCTCCATGATCAGCACGGCCACATCGCGCGGTGCGAGTGCGCGCTCGACTGAGTCGAGATCGTTGAATTCCATCACCCGCGACGTTTGGCTCACCGGCACTGCGGGGCCGACATTTCCGCCACGTGGTGCGGTAGAACCGTTGGCTCCGGTGATCACGAAGGTCTCGTCGACTGATCCGTGATAGCAGTAGGAGAAGGCCGCGACGATCGCTCGACCCGTCACCATTCGTGCCAGCCGCAGTGCCCAGCGGTTGGCGTCGGTGGCAGTCAGGCTCAATGACCACAACGGCAAACCAAAACGTCGGGCCAACTCCGCGCCCACCCATTCGGCATCCAGGCTCGGCATCATCGTGGTGATTCCGCCCTCGACTCCGATGCGCTCCGTGACCGCCGCAATTGTCGGTGCGGGCGAATGGCCGGCCATGGCGGCAGTGTCGCCGAGTGCGAAGTCGACATATTCGTGACCATCGATGTCGGTGATGCGGTTGCCGTGCGCGGTAGCGAGGTAGAGCGGGTAACCACCTGACCACTTGTTCATCCAGGTCATCGGGACACCGCCGAGGAGGTGATCGGCCCGCTCGAAGGCCGCTCGCGACTTCGGAGTGCGCTCGTGGTGCAGAGTGCGCTCCGCCTCGAGCAAGGTCGCCAGCCGTGCACGGTCAATCGTGGCCATCTCTCCTCATTCCTGTTATTCCCATCCAATCAAGATCCGCCCTTTTCTCGTGCACTGACTCCCGCGATATCGTCGAGCCGTGAATCTGGACGCCAACGTGGGCACCTGGCCCGTGCATGCTGCCGTCGCGGTGGTCGGGCCGGACGGAACTCTCGCCTCCTCGAGCGGCAGCGATGTCGTGCGCCGATTCGCCTCGGTCACGAAGCCGATTGCCGTCCTCGGCATCCTCGATGCCGTTCATGCAGGTGAACTCGATCTCGATGAGCCTGCCGGGCCGCAGGGTTCGACCTTGCGTCACCTGCTCGCGCACTCCTCCGGTCTCAATTTCGATGACGATCGCCAGCTCGCCGCTGCAGGCACGCGCCGCATCTACTCGAATCGCGGTATCGAGACGGCCGGTGAGTTCTTCGAGCAACGCACCGGGGTGCCGCTGGCACGTCGCGTGCACGAGCGGATCCTGGAGCCCCTAGGCATGCGCAGCACCGTGCTCGACGGTTCTCCGGCAAAGGACATGGTGGGCACGGTCGACGATCTGGCACTTCTGGCCCGCGAGTTGCTGGATCCGCACCTGCTCGATCCCGCACTTCTTGACGAGGCGACGACCGTGCAGTTCCCCGGCGTGGCCGGCATCCTGCCGTCGTACGGTCGGCAGACTCCCAACGACTGGGGTCTGGGCTTCGAGATCCGCGGCGCCAAGGATCCGCACTGGACCGGCTCGCTGAACTCGGCGCACACCTTCGGCCACTTCGGCCAGTCGGGATCCTTCCTCTGGGTGGATCCCGCATACGACCTGGCGTGCGTCAGCCTGGCCGACACTGACTTCGGCCCGTGGGCCATGGAGAACTGGCCACCGCTCAGCGATGCCGTGATTCGGGAGTTTCGCTCACATGTCTGACAACCTCGCCACTCCACGTGAGGATCCCCATGAGGATCCCCGCCTGCGCATCGGCCCGATCCGCGTTGATCCACGCGCCGCTATCTACGCGACGATCATCATGATCACTGCCCTCACCGTTTTCAACGAGGGCAACGGCGAGATGACCTGGTACATGTTCCGTCGGGTGACGGCCGTACTCGTGGCACCACTGTTCGCACTCGCAATGGCTCACGCGTTCTCCGAGGCACTTGACCTGCAGATTCGATTCCATCGGCGCCTGAATAAGCATGACCGGCGGCACGTCTTCATCGTGAATATGCAGTACCTCTACCCCTGCATCGGTCCGGTGATCTTTTCCCTCGTGGCAACGCTGTTCGGCTGGGATGCAGGTTTCACCACGTGGGTGATCCTGATTGCGTTGTTCATCTCGCTCTTCGGATGGGGTTTCTATGCCGGGCGTCGAGCCCGGCTTCCGCTGGGAAGGCAAATCGTGTTCGGCAGCGGCTACGCACTCCTCGGCCTGCTCGTCCTCGTGGTTGAGCTGTACTTGACCCATTGAGGTTCGACGTGAGTAAAGCCTGCGTGTCGTCGCATCGCTGACCCCGCGAACAGGGGACCATTCAACTAGTGCCGCACTTCCTGCGGCGGATGTGAGGAGTCCCGAATGCGCACACCCAACAAGCTCATCTCAGCGTCTGCCGTGGTGCTCCTTGCCACGGCCACCCTCGCTGCATGCGGCGGAAGCTCGAGCAGTTCAGAGGCATCGACTGCTGCCTCCCCCGCCGCTTCGGCTATCGCCAGCAGCTCGGCCGAGGCCCTCATCGGTGGCGATCCCGCAACCTGGTCCCCGATCATGGTCAAGAAGAAGACCAAGACAATCGAGTTGATCCCGAATCAGGTCGCCGTGTTCCCTGCGTACGAGTATGCCGAGAACGGCAACTACACCGCTATCTCCAGTGACCCCACCGTCGTCGAGGTGCTCCCCGCCGACAACGCCTCGGTTGTTGCCTTCCGGGCAATCGCACCGGGCACTGCCGTCGTGAAGGTCTACGACGACGCGGTTGAGAACGGCGGCAAGAAGATCAAGAAGGTAACGATCAACGTCAACGCCGGCTAAGCCTCAGAACGCACGTCGATCGGGTCGTATCCGTAGTACTCGGTACGGCCCGATCGTCATGCCCGAGCAGGGCGTGAGGGCTCGGGTCAGATCACGCGGATGACGTGATCGGCATGCACGGCCGTCGCAGCTACCAGGCGAGCGTTGGCCTCATCGGTACCGAGCGCCCATGCCCGTGCAGCCTCTGGATCCTTGCCGTAGGACATATGCCGTGCAATCAGTCGCTCCTGACGCACCGCGTCATCTGGCACCAGGAACCAGGCCTCGTCGAGCAGCGGACGAACGCGAGCGAAGTCGCCATCGTCGACGAGTAGGTAATTGCCCTCGGTGATGATCAGCGGGGTGGCACGGTGCACGGCGATCGAGTTTGCGATGGGTTCCTCGATCTCGCGCAGGAAGCGCGGTGCGTAGACCACGTCGTCGCGCTGATCCCTGAGTCGGTCGAGAAGTGCCACGTATCCCGCGGCGTCGAAGGTGTCTGGAGCGCCCTTACGATCGCGCCGGCCGAGGTCAAGAAGAACCTCATTCGCCAGGTGATAGCCGTCCATCGGCACGAGAACTGCGAGATCGCCCAAGCCGGCCAGTAGTGCCTCGGCCACCGTCGACTTCCCGGCTCCCGGTGCGCCGGTGATGCCCAGGATCGTGCGCGTTCCCGGAACTGCCAGGCCGCGAGCGCGCTCGACCAGCTCGTCAAGGCCCTGATCGATGATCTGCACTGCGATTCCCCTCGTGGATTCGAGACTGACCGCGAGGATATCGGCCGGCCTTCACACGTGCCCCGGTCATCGACCTTCCTTCTCCTTACCCGCACTTAGCCTTTTCCGGCGTTTACCCGAATGGCTGCCGACCTATAACTGACGTAACAGGAAATCAGGTCACGCACGGTGGCAGGCACGAAGGAGAGATCATGAGCGCAGCACGCAAGGGCAAGGGCCCGTCGACCAAGGACAAGGTGGTTTCCTCCGCCCTGGCCGTCGGCGCAATGGCCGGTATTGCCGGCTTGCTCGCCCTCCAGACCGCTCAGGTGGCCTCGGCCAGTCCGGCAACGGACTCCTCGGTGTCAGGTAGCAGTGCATCGGCTGCTCAGGGAACCCAGGCTTCCTATGAGCAGCAGGTGGCCTCGTACA
>JBPCSY010000095.1:0-4358 GCA_051006695.1 Candidatus Nanopelagicales bacterium | reverse complement strand
ACCGAATGGTCGGGAAATTACCGAGGGAGTACGCGATGTGGCGCTTGCCGAGAGATGCCATGCCGGCGGCGACGCCGATCATGGTCTGCTCGGCGATACCGACATTGAGGAACTGATCAGGCATCTTTGCGACAAAGTCGTCAACGACCTTGAATCCGATATCAGCAATGATCAGGTTGACTCGAGAGTCCTGCTGCGCCTGCTCGGTGAGCGCGGCCATGAATGCATCTCTCATCGGGTGACCCCCTCGCGGAGCGCTTCGAGCTGGGCGATCGCATCAGCGGCCTGCTCAGCATTCGGGGAGTTCGTATGCCAGGGCACCGAGTTCTCCATGAAGTCGACTCCCTTGCCCTTGGTGGTGTTCGCGATGACGACGCGGGGGCGGTCGTGCTCACCGCCGATCGCTGCCTCGAGTGCATCATGATCATGTCCGTCGACCTCGACGACATCCCAGCCGAAGGCCGTCCATTTATCGGCGAACGGCTCGAGCGAGGAAATCTCCTCGGTGCCGGCGAGGATCTGCAGGCGATTGCGGTCGATGATCGCAGTGAGATTGCCCAGGCGATGCTGCGCGGCGAGCATGGCTGCCTCCCAGTTGCTCCCCTCCTGGCATTCGCCATCGGAGAGCACGACGAAGACGCGACGTGCATTGCCATCGCGCTTCGACGCGATCGCGATGCCTGCGCCGTAGGGAAGGGCGTGGCCGAGGGCGCCGGTGGAGAACTCCACGCCGGGGATGCCGTGTGCGGTGACGTGGCCGCCGAGTGGTGCACCGTCGACGCAGTACCGATCAAGCCACTCGAGCGGGAAGTAGCCGGCATTCCCGAGTACCGCGTAGATACCTGAGGCCGAGTGACCCTTCGAAATCAAGATGATGTCGCGGTCGGGGTCGCTGACTCGATCGGGAGCGACATTCGCCACTCGTCCGTACAGGACCGAGGCGATATCGATGACCGAGAGGGCGGAGCCGATATGCGAGGCACCAGCACCGGAGACCATGCGCACCGCACTGATTCGCGAGTTGAGGGCAAGTTCTGAACTCGGGGTAGAAGTCACCTGGCGACTATAAGGTCGGCACATGCTCAAGGGAATCGATCCACTGCTCAGCGGTGACCTATTGCACATTCTCGATGACATGGGTCACGGCGATGTGCTCATGCTCGTCGACCGCAATTACCCCGCAGTGGCAAGTGGCCGACCGGTCATTCGCCTCGGTGAGGTCACCGTGCTGCGTGCAGCGCAGGCAATTCTCAGCGTCTTCCCGCTCGATTCGTTTATCGAGCGACCATTGGAGCGCATGGAAGTCGACAACGATCCGGCCAAGACGACTCCCACACAGGACGCCATGCTCACCCTCGCCAGCGAGAGTGAAGGTCGATCACTGGAGTACGGCATCGTGCCGCGTCTGGATTTCTACGATCGCGCGAAGTCAGCCTTCGCCGTCGTGCACACGCTCGACACCGTGCCCTACGGATGCTTCTTCATGCAGAAGGGCGTCATCTTCGAGTGACGAGGATCGACTAGTCCTTCTTCTCCATGCGCAGTGCATTCACCGGGCAGGCCGCGATCGCCCGCTTGGCATCCTTGACGAGGTGGTCAGGCACATCGGTGATGAGACCGCCGGAATGAAGCACCGGGTAGTCCCACTCGTCGAGACCGATGAGATCGGGAAGTACCTCGGCGCAGAACCCATGGCCATCGCAGGCGGTCGGATCCAGGTAGAGCCTCGCGAATTCGTGGCCCTTGCTCATGTGAAGTCCTTTCCACCCTTGCGCACCGGTATGGCGCGTGATGCAGGAACCGGGAGTGCTCGCTCAGTGGTGCGCGCCGAGCAGCGCCCGTGAAGATGATGGGCGAGTTCTTCGTGGAAGGCGTGCAAGCCGGTGCTGATGAATCGCGCAGTGCCATCGGGATGCTTGCAGCCGCCACGCCCTTCAATGAGTGGGAGCCGATGGTTGAGCTCGCCGAGAGTCTCGGCATTGGCCTGCGCGGTGACGAGCACTGCCAGGTCGTCGGCAACTGAGGGCAGCCCGAAGCGGCACGGCCCGCACTGGCCCGCACTTTCCCCGGCCATCCAGCGTGAGACCGACGCGAGCTCGCGGATCCCGCAGTGCTCATCATCAAGTGCCCAGAGGATTCCCGCGCCGATCACGCCACCGCTATTCGAGACGGAGTCGGGTGACCACGGAGTGTCGATGAGCTCCTCGGCCTTCACCCACGCGCCGCCGTAACCACCCGTGAGGAAACCCTGCACTGTTGCGGACTCACCGCCGCACCGTTGAAGAATCGCGCGTACGGAAGTGCCGGTCGCGACCTCGATGACTCCGGGCATCGCGATCGCGCCGCCGACTGACACGAGGGTCGTGCCGGGTGCAGCCGGATCACCGATTGACGCAAACCACGAGCCGCCGTGCCGAGCGATGAGCGCGATGTGGGCGAGTGTCTCGGCGTTCTGCACGAGAGTCGGCCGACCGTTCATTCCGCGTTGGAAGGGGCGATCGCCGTACACGGGAGTGGCGATGCCGTCACCTGCCCAGTGCGCGAGTGCGCTCTCCTCACTCGCCACGTAGCGCGCCGGTGGCGTGATGAGTTCGACAGGAACGGTGTCAATGCCGTGTCGCTCGGCAATCGCGGCGTCAATGGTGCCGATCACCGGTGATCCGCGATGGACCGCGATGTAGGCGTTGGTCGCGCCAATTGTGCGCGCCGCAGCCTGGATGCCGTCGAGCACCAGGTGCGGTGAGTGCGAGAGAAGCACGAGATCCTTGCTACTTGCCGGCTCGCCCTCCATCGCATTGGCGATGATCACGGTCTTGCGGCCGCTGCTCAGCGCGCGGCGTGCCGCCGCACTTTCGACGACAGCGTGCATCTTTCGCGAGGTCGGGAACCATCCACCGCCGCGGCCACGCAGGCCGGCAGTGTGGAGCTCGTCGACCAACGCACCTGGCTTGCCTTCGGACGCGACAGCGACAAGGGGCATGGCGCCGTAGTGCTGGGCGTGGGCCTCGAGGGTGCGCAGATCGAGAAGGCGAGTGCCCGTCTCGTCGGCGGGCAGGAGTCTGGCTGTGCGTCCGCTCATGCAATCACGATATTTGCGAGTCATTAGGGCAAGCGCAGGCGCCGCCTAAATCGCGGTAAAGGCCTGCCCGGTCGCGATGGACGCCCCCAGGGAGGGTGCGTCAGGATGGGTGCATGACCGAGCAGTCCGATCTCATCAGCCTCTTCGCCCCAGGAACGGCGGTGGTCGACGGCGAACTGGTCATCGGCGGAGTTCGGGCCAATGAACTGGCCGCGGAGTTCGGAACCCCTGCATACGTGATCGACGAGGGTTACCTGCGTGAACGAGTGCGGGCCTATCGAGATGGGCTTGCCACCCGCTGGCCTAACAGTCGCGTGTACTTCGCGTCGAAGTCCTTCCCCTCCACGCCCGTCTATCGAGTGATGGCAGAAGAAGGCATCGGGGTTGACGTAGCCGGCGGCGGCGAGATTGTCATGGCGCTGGCTGCGGGTGTCCCCGGGGCCGATCTCCTGCTGCACGGAAATGCCAAGACCGATGCTGAGCTGCGCATGGTGCTTGATGCAGGTGTCGGTCTCATCGTTATCGACAACTTCCGTGACATCGAGCGAATCGAGGAGCTCGCTACCTCGCCGGTGAACGTTCTCGTAAGAGTTCGCCCGAATGTCGGAGCAGCGACTCACGTAGCAATGGCGACGGCGACAGATGCATCGAAGTTCGGGCTCAGACTCGATGATGCCCGTGAAGCAATTCGCCGCATCGAAGCGTCCACGATGATGGTGATGAAGGGTCTCCACGTGCACGTGGGCTCGCAGATCCTGCAATCCGCACCATTTGCAGAGGCGATTGCCGCACTCGGCACCTTGGGTGAGTTCGAGATCTACGACCTCGGCGGTGGTCTCGGCGAGCGTTACACGTACTCCGATCCTGAGCTCAGTCTCGACGACTACCTCGACACGGTGGTCGAGGCCGCGCGTGCAGCGCTTCCGGCAACGGCACGCATCCTGCTCGAACCCGGCCGGTCGCTCGTGGCTCGCGCCGGTTGCACTCTGTATGAAGTGGTGAACGTCAAGGCCTCCGACAGCCCACTCGCTCCCACGTTCGTCGCCGTCAATGGCGGCATGGCCGACAATCTCGAGGTCTCGCTGTATGGGCAGCGGTTCGAGGCCACCATCGTCGATGCCGTCGGCGGCGGTGAGCCGGTGACCTTGGTCGGACGCCATTGCGAGTCAGGCGACATGCTCTCCGAGGGAGTGCTCCTGCGCGACCCCAAGCCGGGGGACATCGTGGCCGTGCCGGTGACCGGGGCATATTGCTTCACCATGTCGAATAACTACAACGG
>JBPCSY010000094.1:0-4240 GCA_051006695.1 Candidatus Nanopelagicales bacterium | reverse complement strand
CATGCCGTGCTCCATGGCGCGACGAGCGGCAGCCTCGGCTGCGAGCTGCGCGGCGAACGGAGTGGACTTGCGGCTTCCCTTGAAGCCAACCTGTCCGGCACTCGCCCACGAGATGACTGCTCCCGTGGAGTCAGTGATCGAGACGATGGTGTTGTTGAACGTGCTCTTGATGTGAGCGTGACCGTGGGCCACGTTCTTCTTCTCCTTGCGGCGCAGCTTCTTTGCCGCAGGCTTATTACCTGACTTCGGGGCCATGTGTGATGTCTCCTGGTTTCTGGGAAGTAGCCGGACGGCTTACTTGCCGACCTTCTTCTTGCCTGCGACGGTCTTGCGCGGACCCTTACGGGTACGAGCATTGGTGTGGGTGCGCTGACCGCGGACCGGGAGGCCCTTGCGGTGGCGAAGACCCTGGTAGCAGCCGATTTCGACCTTGCGTCGAACGTCCGCAGCAACCTCGCGTCGCAGGTCACCTTCGACCTTGAGGTTCTGATCGATCCAGTCACGCAGAGCAAGGACCTGCTCATCAGTGAGGTCCTTGGAGCGCAGATCGGGGCTAATGCCGGTGGCCTCAAGCGCATTCGCAGCCTGTGAGCGACCGATGCCGTAGATGTAGGTGAGCGCGATTGCCATGCGCTTGTCGCGCGGCAGATCAACTCCTACTAGACGTGCCATAGGGGCGTTCTCTTTTCTTTACCAAGCACGAGGTTTGGGAGCAGAGCCAGTCCTGACGCCAATCAGGTCCTCGGCCTCGTGACCAAGGGTGTCGTCCTGAAGTTACGCACGCGCCGCTTCAGGGGTCGGGTTCTGCTTATGAGTCGATGCCCGGGTTGTCTCCCCAGACATCGTGTTAAACGTCGAGGCTATTTAGCCCTGAAGCTGCTTGTGGCGAGGGTTCTCGCAGATCACCATGACGCGACTATGCCGACGGATGACCTTGCACTTGTCGCAGATCTTCTTGACGCTCGGCTTAACCTTCATGATGACTCTTTCGTGAAGTATTCGGGTGTGGTGGGCAGTGCAGGCTTACTTGTAGCGGTAGACGATCCGGCCACGCGTGAGGTCATAGGGCGAGAGCTCCACGACTACGCGATCGTCCGGAAGGATTCGGATGTAGTGCATCCGCATCTTGCCGCTGATATGTGCGAGCACCTTGTGCCCGTTATCGAGTTCAACCCGGAACATCGCATTAGGCACTGATTCGGTGATCGTGCCCTCGAGCTCGATCGCACCGTCTTTCTTGCCCATATCCTCCGCTTTCATCCAGGTTGCTGAGCGCTATCTCGCACACGCCAACGTCGCCCGTTTCCGGGTGAATGTTGGTGAGAGGCGGGGAAGCCGCGTCAGCCAGGCGAGTCTAGGGGCACAGGGCCGAGAAACTGAAATCGGGTCCCGTCCAATACCCGAAATGCCCGTTTCGCAACCTGTGCACCGATTAGAGCCGGACGTCCTCGAGTGCGGTCAGCACCCAGGGGCCATCGTCAGTAATCGCCACCGTGTGCTCCCAATGGCAGGCAATCGAGGAGTCCTCGGTGATGACAGTCCAGTCATCATCGAGCACCATGACCTCGGGCTCCCCCAGGGTCAGCATCGGCTCGATGGCCAGGGCCATGCCGGCCTTGAGCACCGGGCCCCGACCGGGCTTGCCGTAGTTGAGGATGTGCGGATCCATGTGCATGGCCGAGCCGATGCCATGGCCCCCATAGTCAGCGACGATGCCGTAGGCCCGGCCGTCAGCAGCTGCTGAGGCCAAGCTCGACTGCTCGACTGCGTGACTGATGTCCGTGAGGTGATTGCCGACCCGGGCCTGCGCGAGGCCGGCCCACAGTGAGGCCTCGGTGGCCTTCGACAGGGCCGCGATGTCACCGGGCACCTCCCCCACCAAAACCGTGATGGCGGCATCGCCATGCCAGCCGTCGACGATGGCCCCGAAGTCGAGGGAGATGAGGTCTCCCTCCTTCAGAGCACGCGGGCCGGGGATGCCGTGCACGACTTCCGAGTTCACTGACGCACAGAGGACTGCGGGGTAACCGTGGTACCCGAGGAAGGAACTCGTGGCACCCATGGTCGACAGGCAATCGCGGGCGATGGAGTCGAGATCAGCTGTTGTCACGCCCGGTTTTGTGGCCTCGGCCATGGCCTGCAGGGTCTTCGCGACAACGAGACCGGCCTGGCGCATCACGGCAAGCTGATCGGCCGACTTGATCTGGATGCCGCCCTTGCGAAAGGCCATGGTGAAGTATTCCTGCGATCAGGCGTTGAGCACGGAGTGGATGCGCGCGGCGACTTCGTCGACCGTGCCCATGCCATCAACCTGCACGAGCAAGCCACGCTGCTCGAAGAGTGCGGTGAGCGGAGCGGTCTGCGCGAAGTAGACCTCGAGGCGACGACGGATGACATCTTCCGTGTCATCGGCACGGCCCTGCTCGGCAGCACGCTTCACGAGTCGCTGCACGACCTCGTCGACATCGACTGTCAGCTCAATCGCCTTGTCGAGCTTGGCACCGGCAATGCTGAGCATGGAATCGAGTTCGCCGACCTGCTCGATCGTGCGCGGGTAGCCGTCAAGCAGGAAACCGGGCTTGCAGTCCTCCTGCGCGAGACGATCGCGCACCATGGAGTTGGTCACGGAGTCGGGAACGTACTCGCCGGCGTCCATGTAGCGCTTGGCCTCGATGCCCAGCGGCGTGCCCTGCGAGACGTTGGCGCGGAAGATATCGCCAGTCGAGATGTGCGGGATACCGAGGTCAGCCGCAATGGCCACGGCCTGGGTGCCCTTGCCTGCGCCGGGAGGGCCCATCAGGATCAGTCGCATGCTCATACTCCCTAGCGGAGGAAGCCCTCGTAGTTGCGCTGCTGCAACTGCGATTGAATCTGCTTCACGGTGTCGAGGCCGACGCCGACCATGATCAGCAGGCTGGTGCCGCCGAAGATGAAGTCATTCGCGACGCCGAGGTAGCCGAAGGCGAAGACCGGCACGATGGCGATCAGGCCCAGGTACAAGGCGCCCGGTGCGGTCAGGCGGGTCAGCACGTAATCAAGGTACTGAGCGGTCGGCTTACCGGCACGGATACCCGGGATGAAGCCGCCGTACTTCTTCATGTTGTCGGCAACCTCAACCGGGTTGAATGTGATCGAGACGTAGAAGTAGCAGAAGAAGACGATCAGCAGGAAGTAGAACACCAGGTACCAGGTACCGGTGCCCGAGCCGAAGTTCGTCTGGATCCACTGGGCCAGCGAGCCGTCGGAACCGGTGAGCTGCACCAGCAGGGTCGGCAGGAAGAGCAGTGACGAGGCGAAGATGACCGGGATAACGCCGGCCATGTTGACCTTGAGCGGAATGTAGGTCGACGTGCCGCCGTACATGCGCCGGCCGACCATGCGCTTGGCGTACTGAACGGGGATGCGCCGCTGTGCCTGCTCGACGAAGACCACCAGCGCCACGACCGCGAGGCCGACCAGCAAGGTGAGCAGGAAGCTGAACGGACCATGGCTGACCCAGATGCCCACGAACTGCGAGGGAATGGTCGCGATGATCGAGGTGAAGATCAGCAAGGACATGCCGTTGCCGATGCCACGTTCGGTGATCAGCTCGCCGAACCACATGATGATCGCGGTGCCCGCGGTCATGACCGTGACCATGACGAGCATGACCCACAGGCCCTGGTTGGGCAGGATCTCCTCGTTGCAGCCCTGGAACAGGGCGCCGGGGGTGCGAGCGAGCGAGAGGATCGCCGTCGACTGCAGGATTGCCAGGCCGATGGTGAGGTACCGCGTGTACTGCGTGATCTTCGCCTGGCCCGCCGTGCCGTCGGCCTTCAGGGTCTCCAGCCGCGGGATAACCACGGTGAGAAGCTGCAGAATGATGCTCGCGGTGATGTACGGCATGATGCCGAGCGCGAAGACCGACAGACGCAGGAGCGCACCGCCGCTGAACAGGTTGACCAGGGCGTACACCGAGTTGTCCTGGACCTGAGTGATACAGGTCTGGATAGCGGTGTAGTCGATGCCCGGGGTCGGGACCACAGAGCCCAACCGGAAAAGCGCAAGAAGACTCAACGTGAAGAAGATCTTCTTGCGCAGATCCGGCGTACGCAGGGCAGCCCCAAACGCACTGATGTGCATGGTGCCTCCTGCTCAGAACTCGGTGGACATGACGGACGACTTACAGTTCGTGAACTGAGCCACCCGCAGCAACGATCTTGTCACGGGCTGCGGTGGAGAACTTGTCAGCACTCACCGA
>JBPCSY010000093.1:0-2947 GCA_051006695.1 Candidatus Nanopelagicales bacterium | reverse complement strand
CCTCACGACCGGCGCGGATCACCTCGCGGGCCAGCTCCGCGATCTGGAGCACGTCCTCGTCGGTCTCCGTGGGAAGGCCGCACATGAAGTAGAGCTTCACCTGCCGCCAGCCCGCGCCGTAGGCCGCCGCGACCGTGCGGATGAGGTCTTCCTCGGTGACCTGCTTGTTGATCACCTTGCGCATGCGCTCGCTGCCACCCTCAGGTGCGAAGGTCAGGCCGCTGCGACGGCCGTTGCGCGAGAGCTCGTTCGCGAGGTCGATATTGAAGGCATCGACGCGCGTGCTCGGAAGTGACAGCGCGGTCTCGGTTCCTTCGTAGCGATCAGCAAGCCCCTTGGCGATCTCGGCGATCTCGGTGTGATCTGCGCTGGAGAGCGAGAGCAGGCCGACTTCCTCGTAACCGGTCTTGCATAGGCCATTTTCGACCATCTCGGCAATACCGGTGATGCTGCGCTCGCGCACCGGCCGGGTGATCATCCCTGCCTGGCAGAAGCGGCAGCCGCGCGTGCAGCCGCGGAAGATCTCGACACTCATGCGCTCGTGCACTGTTTCGGCCAGCGGAACGAGCGGTGCCTTGGGGTACGGCCAGGAATCGAGATCCATCAGCGTGAACTTGCGCACCCGCCACGGAATATCGCTCTCATTCGGGACGATGCGCTTGATGCGGCCATCCTCGAGGTACTCGACGTCGTAGAAGCGCGGCACGTAGATGACACCGGTATGTGCCAGGCGCCGAAGGAGACCTACGCGCCCGTCCGGTCGACCCTCGTTCTTCCAGTCGCGCACGATGTCGGTGATGAGCAGCACGGCCTCCTCACCGTCGCCCATCACTGCAGCATCGACGAATTCAGCGATCGTCTCGGGGTTGAAGGCCGCATGGCCACCGGCCACGATGATCGGATGAGTGTCATCACGCTCGGCGGCGAGGACCGGAACGCCGGCGAGGTCGATGGCCGTGAGCATGTTGGTGTACCCGAGCTCGGTGGAGAACGACATTCCGACGACGTCGAAGTCACCGAGTGCGCGATGACTATCGACGGTGAACTGCGGCACCTGGTGCTCGCGCATCAGCTTCTCGAGATCGGGCCACACGGCGTACGTGCGCTCCGCCAGGGCATCGGCTCGCTCGTTGATGACCTCGTAGAGGATCTGCACGCCCTGATTAGGGGCGCCCACCTCGTAGGCATCGGGGTACATGATCGCCCAGCGCACGTCGACCGACTCCCACGGCTTCTGCACTGCATTGAGCTCGCCGCCCACGTACTGGATCGGCTTCGAGACGAAGGGAAGGAGAGCTTCGAGGCGATCGAAGATCGAAGCGCCGGGCACATGAGCATGGGGAGTTGTCACGGCTAAAGGTTATCCGCCCCGTGCGGATCGCACGAACGGAGCATTGACGAGCTGGCTCCCTTAGGGCGAATTCCGTACCGCATGCAGTCGGACATTCTGCAGGAGGCCGATGCCTACCCAGACGGCCATCATCGACGTGCCTCCCGAGGAGACCAACGGCAGTGGAATGCCCGTGATCGGCATGATGCCCAGGGTCATGCCGATGTTCTCGAACAGCTGGAAGGCAAACCAGGCGATGACGCCCGTGCACACCAGTCGGCCGTACAGGTCATCGGCGCGGTACGCGATCACGATCGCTCGCCACAGGATCACTCCGAGGAGAAGGATCAACAGCATGGATCCGATGAAGCCGAGCTCCTCGCCGACCACGGTGAAGATGAAGTCGCTCTCGTTGACCGGCACGAAGCGGCCCTGTGTCTGCGGGCCATTGAACAGGCCGTACCCGGTCATGCCTCCCCCGCCGATCGCAATTCGGGCCTGGGCGGCGTTGTAGGCGGACCCACCCGAATCAGCCGCCGGATTGATGAAGGAGGTCAGACGAGCGACCTGATATTCCTTGAGCAGGCCCAGCTGGATGGCCAGCATGATGCCGAGTGCCGCCCCGCCGATGAGGGTGACAACCCAGCGCGTGCGCGCGCCCGACACCGCGATGATCGAGATGACCACCGCTCCCATCACCAGAACTGTGCCGGTGTCGTTCTGCAGCAAGACGATGAGAATTGGCAGGATGGCGAGCCCGAGAGCGAGGAGGACGTCCTTATCGCGAGGCTCGCTCTCGATATCGCGCTTCTCGGAGAGGATCGCCGCCATCATCAGGATCACCGCGATCTTGGCGAACTCCGAGGGCTGGATCGTGAAGCCTCCCGGTAGGGCAATCCACGCCTGAGCACCCGCGATGCGCGTGCCGACACCAGGCACGAAGGGCAGCAGCAGGATGAAGCACGAGGCTCCGTAGATCACGGGCGTGTAGGCACGCAGCCATCGGTAGTCAAGACGCGAGGCGACGAAGCCCAGCACCAGGGCAATCAGCACGTTGATCAGGTGCTTCTTGAGGAAGGAGTACGGATCGGTGGGCGAGGCCATGTCGGCCTTGCTCGCCGACCACACCAGAAGGCAGCCGAAGATGGTGAGACTGAATGCCGCCATCAGCATGACCCAGTCGAGATCGCGCCAGTACGTGCGTCCGCGGTCAAAGCGCGGCGCCGTGGGCCGACTGACAAGGTCAGTCAGGTGCCAGGTACTCATCCGCTGCTCCCCCCTGTGTCGACTCCGGACTTGCGACCCTTCGGCGCGACCGGTGTTCCGTCAGGGCGAATCGTCGGGAGTGCCTTCATCGGCGCATCACCGATGAGCACGCTCTTCGACGGGTTCACGCTACTGCCGGTGACACCGAAGAGTGCCTCGTAGATCTTGCGCACGCTCGGACCTGAGGTCTTGGAGCCGGTACCGCCCTGAGTCACCATCATGACCACGGCGTACTTCGGGTCATTAGCCGGCGCATACGAGGCGAACCACGAGGTCGACACCTTGGTTCCGGTCACCTGGGCAGAGCCGGTCTACGAAGCCACCGGGATCTTGCCGAGCGGGAAGCCGAGG
>JBPCSY010000092.1:0-10735 GCA_051006695.1 Candidatus Nanopelagicales bacterium | reverse complement strand
TCTGCTTGAGCGGGTTCGAGATGACGACCTCGAGGGCGTTCTCGATGCCGATCAGGTTCGGCAGCAGGTACGCCCCGCCCCAGCCGGGGATGATGCCGAGGAAGACCTCGGGCAGCGACAGCGCAGCGGCTCCGGTCGACACGGTGCGGTAGGTGCAGTGCAGGGCGATCTCGAGACCGCCGCCCATCGCCGCCCCGTTGACGAAGGCGAAGCTCGGCACGTCGAGCTCGCCGAGACGTCGGAAGGCCGCGTGGCCTGCGCGACCGACGGCGAGGGCCTCCTCGCGCGAGGTGATGGTGGCCATCGCCGAGAGATCGGCACCCACCGCGAAGATGAAGGGCTTGCCGGTCAGGCCGATGGCGACGATGTCGTCCATCGCCTGCACCTGGTCGAGGGCGGCATTGAGCTCGATGAGTCCCTGCGCACCGAAGGTGGTCGGACGCGTGTGATCGAGATCGTTGTCGAGTGTGATGAGGGCCATTCGGCCGGCCCCGAGGGGAAGGTCGAACACGCGCACTCGTGCATGCGTGACGACCTCGGCGGGCATGACTGACTCGTTCATCACTTGGCTCCTGCGTAGTTGACGTTCTCCCAGATCACGGTGCCACCCATGCCAAGGCCGATGCACATCGTCGTGAGGCCATAGCGAGCCGACGGGTTCATCTCGAAATCCTTGGCTAGATACGACATCAGGCGAATTCCGCTCGAAGCCAGCGGATGGCCAACGGCGATGGCGCCACCGAGTGGATTCACACGCGGATCCTCGTCATCGATGCCGAAGTGATCCGTGAAGGCCAGCACCTGAACGGCAAATGCCTCATTGATCTCGAACAGATCGATATCGGAGATTGACAGGCCTGCACGTTGCAGAGCCTTCTCAGTACTCGGCACGGGGCCGACACCCATGATCTCGGGAGCGACGCCGGCGAAGGCATAACCCACCATTCGCATCTTCTTCGTCAGACCGAGTTCGTCGGCCCGTTCCTCAGATGCGAGAAGTGCCGCTGTTGCGCCATCGTTCAGGCCTGAGCTGTTGCCCGCGCTCACGCGGCCATGGGGGCGGAACGGAGTCTTAAGGGTGGCGAGGCCTTCCAGCGTTGTCTCCGGGCGCGGGCCTTCATCGATGCTCACGAGGGACCAACCATCGGCCGAGGGGACTGCCACCGGGACGATGTCAGGCTGGAGGTGCCCGGCGACATACGCCGCTTTCGTCTTGCGCTGCGATCCCATGGCGTAGCGATCCGCACGCTCCTTCGTGATCTGCGGGTAACGATCATGGATGTTCTCCGCGGTCTTGCCCATCACGAGCGCGTCGGTGTCGACTAGGCGCTCTGCCACGAATCGCGGATTTGGATCGATGCCTTCGCCCATGGGGTGACGAGTCATGTGCTCGACGCCACCGGCGAGGGCAACATCGAGTGCACCTGCCATGATGCCGGCCGAGAGCGTGGTCACGGCGGTCATCGCACCTGCGCACATGCGATCGATGGAATAGCCGGGTACGGACGAGGGGAGTCCGGCCAGGATTCCCGCCGATCGACCGATTGTCAGGCCCTGATCACCCATCTGAGTGGTCGCGGCCACGGCAACATCATCGATGGCCTCAGGCGGAAGCCCGGGGTTGCGTCGCAGGATCTCGCGAAAGGTCTTCACGACAAGGTCGTCTGCGCGCGCTGCCGCCAGGGCGCCGCCCGCCTTTCCGAATGGGGTGCGAACCCCGTCCACGAACACCACGTCTCGGACACTGCGCGCCATTATTCCCCACCCATCTCGCGGTTATTACCGACCGGTAACAAAATAGCACGATCACGGCGCTCCCGCCCACGTATCTGCTCCGTGGCAGATCCCATCTGGGTTAGGCAATAGCGATCCAGGCCTGCACCAAGGACTCTGCGAGGAGCTCTGCCTGCCAGTCTCTGGCCCCCGCGAAGAGCATGGCGTCGCGAATACCGGAAACGGTGATCTCGGCCGGCGGCTCCCAGCACAGTCGGCGCAAAAGTTCGGGATTGATGATGTTCTCGGAGGGCAGCCCACGCGCCTCACTGATCTCGCTCACGATCGACTTCGCCGCTTCCAGGCGAGCAAAGGCCGCCGGGTTCTTGTCCGCCCAGGCGCGCGGAGGCGGTGGCCCGGTCGGGGTAACCGAGAGGGCGGGCAGCTCGGAGTCGGGAAGTGCGTACGCCCGCTCGATAGCTGCCCACCACGTCGAACACCGGCGCTGCTGACCGCGCCCGCGAAACGGCGGGAGTGCACTCAGCTCATCGACATTCTTTGGAAGCGCAGTGGCCGCGGCGACGATAGCCGTATCGGGCAGGATTCTTCCGGTGGCAATGTCCGAACGAGTCGCCACGCGATCACGCTCACGCCACAGCTCGCGCACCACGGCAAGATTGCGTGCCTTGCGCACCGCGTGGATTCCGCTGGTCTTGCGCCAGGCTTCCTCTCCGCGCTCCCGCGGGCGGAAGGCGAGCAAGGACGTGAACTCCTGCTCGGCCCACTCCCATTTTCCATCGTCGATCAAGGCGGCATGCAGTGCGTCGCGAAGCTAGATCAGGAACTCCACGTCGAGCACTGCGTAGCGAAGCTGATTGGGCGGAAGAGGTCGTACTGACCAGTCAGCAGCACCGTGACCCTTCTCGAGCACGTGCCCGAGTTCGCTGCGCACGAGTGCACCGAGATTGACCCGCTCACGACCGAGCAGACGACCGGCCAGTTCGGTGTCAAAGAGTGACGACGGAATGAGCCCGACCTCGGCAAGGCACGGCAGATCCTGCGTGGCAGCATGCAGGATCCACTCCACTCCGACCGTTGCCTCGGCGATGGCGGACAGATCCGTCACGGCAATGGGATCGATGAGTGCGCTTCCGGCGCCTTCCCGGCGAAGCTGAATCAGGTAGGCGCGCTGGCTGTAGCGATAACCCGACGCTCGCTCTGCGTCTACAGCCAGGGGGCCGCTTCCGACTGCCAGCGCATTGGCGTAGGTCTGGAGTGCGGCGTACGTGGTGATGACCTCTGGTACCCCATCACGCGGCTCGGCAGGGGTTGGCTCGGGCATGGGCGCGTCGCTGCTCTCGCCGAGAGCAGCGGGGATTCCTTCTTCGAGGACGTCGCTCATCAGGCGCGGGTGCGACGACGACCGCTGCCGACGTGGGATATGCCACGTGGCATAGGGGCAAGTCCGGCAGCCTGGGCCATGACGTCGATCCACGCGTGTACGTGGCGATCCATGGTGTCGGGGACCGAGACTCCATCAATGTCCAGGGGAGTCCAGGAAGCGCGAATCTCCACGAAGGATTCGGCCGGTCGGTCGGCCATCGACCCGAAGGATGCTCCGGATGTCACGGTCACGGTGCCGCCCACGTGGGTGCCCACTGCTCCAGCACCGACCATTGCGTCGAGGAGCCAGGTCCAGGCCACTTCCTGGAGCATCGGGTCAGTCGCGACATCGTGCTCGAGCTCGGCCCGGGCGAAGATCACCGCTCGGAAGGTGCCATCCCACTCGTCGACTCCATCCGGATCGTGCAAGAGAACGAATCGCCCCGAAGCCCGGTCGTCGTCGAGATCGGCCATCTCGGCCGTGATGGCCACCGCGTGCGGCGCCAGTCGCTGGGGCGCCGGCCCCTCTTCAATGAGGAATTCGGGACGGATCGAGGCCGCGCGAACACGTGCCAATGCATCCGTAAAGGCATGGGCGCTCGCGTCAATGGGTCTCACCTCTGCAGGCTATTGGGAGCTGGCCTGCTCCGCGGGGACTGACGCGCCGCCGCCCTAGGGTGGAGCCATGGCCGCCGTTCTCTCGCTCCTCTCGGCGCTCATGTGGGGAACGGCCGATTTCCTTGGCGGAGTCACAGCCCGAAAGCGCTCGGCCGTCGCGATCTACCTCGGCTCCCAGGCATTCGGCTTTGTCCTTCTGCTCGCGGTTGCCCTGATCCGTGGTGATTGGCACTCACCTTTGGGTTACCTGTGGTGGGGCATCGGCCTGGGTATCACTGGTCTGGTCGCGATGATCGCCTTCTATCGGGCGCTGGCGCTCGGCCCCATGGGTCTTGTGTCTCCGCTCGTGGCAGTTGCCGTCGTGGTGCCGGTCATCGTGGGTTTCGCCTCGGGCGAGATCCCGAGTCCCATGGAGATCGCGGGCATCGTCATCGCCTTTATTGGAGTGCTTCTGGCCAGTGGGCCGGAGATCACCGGGGCCGAGAGCATGAAGCCATTGATCTACACGGGCGTTGCAGCTGTCGGATTCGGACTTCTCTATGTCGGGATGGCCAAGGGAAGTGAGACAAGTCCGTCAATGACCATGCTCACCTACCGGGCAACGTCCATGGTGATACTTCTCGTGGCATTGATCATTTCGCGTAGTTCCGGTGGAATCACGAAGGCTGATGTACCCGTGCTCGCGGCGATCGGAATTCTTGACGCCTCCGCAAATCTGCTTTTCGGCATCGCCAGCACCCTCGGCATGCTGTCAACTACCTCGGTACTGAGTTCGCTCTATCCCGTGGTGACCGCCGTGCTTGCGGCCATCGTGCTTCGCGAGAGACTGCGGCCGATTCAATACGCAGGTGTCACGGTTGCGATGGTGGGCGTGGTATTGCTGAGCGCGGGTGGAATCTGATCACTGCGCCTCGGGCGCGAATCGAACGCTGATCGAGTTGATGCAATACCGCTGATCCGTAGGCGTTCCGTAACCCTCGCCCTCGAACACGTGGCCTAGGTGCCCGCCGCAGGCTGCGCACCGCACCTCGGTGCGAGCACGACCCATCGATCGGTCCTCGAGGTAGAGCACCGCATCACCGGCAAGCGGGGCAAAGAAACTCGGCCAACCGCAGTGCGAGTCGAATTTCGTGGTGCTCTCGAAGAGCGCTGCACCGCAAGCGCGGCATGAGTAGGTGCCCACGGCCTTGTTGTCGGTGTACTCCCCGACGAACGGGGCTTCGGTTCCGGCTTCGCGAAGGACGTGATATTCGAGCGGTGTGAGTTGCTGACGCCATTCCTCCTCGGTCCGCCCAACCTCGAAAGTGCCGCCGTCGGGACGTGTGGAGCCTGCGCGAGCAGGGATGTCATGAGCCATACCACCAGGCTAGGCCAGATTGGCGATCCCGTCAGCGCGGCACATGTCAGGTGAGTGCCCGTGCTGAGACTTTGGTCCGCAGGCGGCGATTGAGTGAGGGGCGAGTAGTGAGCGAGATTCTCGATACCAGGGGTGCATGGCTCAGTCGGGAGGACCTCGATTCGGCCCGCGACAGACTCCCGATGGTGTACGTCGACGCAGTACCGGTTCGCACTGATACCCAGGGTCAGGTGGTGTCCATCGGCCTACTGCTACGTGGCATGCCCGATGGCAGCATCTCCCGAGCGATCGTCTCGGGGCGCGTGCTCTACGGAGAGCGAATTCGAGATGCCCTTGTTCGTCATCTCGAGAAGGATCTCGGTCCGGTGGCGCTTCCGCGGATCCCCGCGTCGCCCCAGCCCTTTACTGTCGTCGAGTACTTCCCCGATGCTGAGGTGACGGGATTCCATGACCCCAGGCAGCATGCGGTATCGCTGGCCTTCATCGTGCCGTGCGGCGGAGATTGCTCGCCTTCGCAGGATGCTCTCGACCTCGTGTGGGTGTCGCCGATGGAGGTCACCTCGCCGGACTTCGAGCTCGAAATGTCCGGCGGGCAGGGCCGACTCGTGCGAATGGCCCTGGCGCACTGCGGCTTGCTCCCGTAATTCAGGCGCCGCGGGGAGGGAACTCAACGGCACGCTTGTCGGCCTTGGCGGCGAGTGCCTCCGCAAGATCGGGCAGGCCGAACGACACCTTCATCATGGCGAGTGACTCATCAACCGACTGCGGCAGAGTCTGCTCGCTAACCCTGAGCAGCTGGCCCTTCATGGCCGCCATGGCCGCGGGTGAGCAATTGTCGGCGATATCCCGAGCCCACTCCATTGCGCGTGTAAGGGGATCATCGGCGATCTCATTGACCAGGCCGATGCGCAGGGCCTCTGCCGAGTCAACGGCTCGTCCGGACAACAGGAGTTCGGTGGCGTGGCCGTAGCCGACCAGGCGGGGCAGCAGCCAGGCTATTCCGTACTCGGCGACAAGCCCCAGCCGACTGAAGGTCGTACCCATGCGCACGCCCGACCCGATGATTCGCATGTCGGCGCAGGCGGCGAGAACGAACCCAATGCCCGCGCAGGCGCCGTTGATGGCGGTGACGACGGGTGTGCCGATGAGAAGAGCACGGAATGGCAGGGTCTCGACGGACTGCTCATCGACATACTTGTTGAGCCCGGCTGTTCCCTCGGCGAGAACCGACAAATCCGCACCGGCGCAGAATCCCTTGCCGGCGCCGGTGACGACGATGACTCGTACTTCGGGATCAGCATCGGCACGCTGGAGCAAGTCGGCATAGAGCTCGCCCATGCCCGGGAGCATCGCATTCATACGATCAGGACGATTGAGGGTGATGGTCGCGATGCCGTCAGCGGTGGCATAAAGAATCTCGTCAGTCATGAGGGAAGTCTGGCATCCGAGGGGCACGGACCGCGCCGGGCACGCTGTGACCTTGCCCTCGCCTGGCACGTTGTGTACATGCCCTCGCCGGGCGAGGCAATCTCCCTCGTGCCGAGTATGAATACGGGGGCAGATCTGAGAGGGTAATCGTGTGACTGCCCTCGCCGACGACGTCCGTACCCAGAATCTGCTGCGGGAGCTCGAGCCTGTTGTTGAGACCGAGCTCAACCGCCACCTGTCGATGGCGAAGGAGTGGTTCCCGCACGAGTACGTTCCGTGGGGCGAGGGAGTGAACTTCAGTGGCGTGCTCGAGGGCAAGGAATGGACCCCCGAGGAGCAACGCTTCAGTGAAGCGGCTCGCACCAGCCTGGTGATCAACCTGCTGACCGAGGACAACCTGCCGAGCTATCACCGCGAGATCGCCACCTACCTCGGTCGCGACGGTGTCTGGGGTGAGTGGATCGGACGCTGGACAGCCGAGGAGGGCCGCCATGGCATCGCGATTCGTGATTACCTGACGGTTACCCGTGCGGTTGATCCGGTCGCCCTTGAACGCGCCCGCATGACCCACATGACCGAGGGTTTTGACGCGATTCACCCAGGCGCCATCTCTGGTCTCGCCTACGTGTCATTCCAGGAACTCGCAACCCGCGTATCGCATCGCAACACGGGGGCCGCAACCGGTGATCCGGTTGCCGAGCAGCTCTTCGCGCGAATCGCCACTGACGAGAACCTGCACATGGTCTTCTACCGAAACGTGATGGAGGCCATCTTCGAGCTCGAGCCTGATCATGCGATGGTGGCCGTCCTGAACAACGTTCGCGACTTTGCGATGCCCGGTCACGGCATCGAGGGATTCGGACGCAAGGCGGTCGAGATCGCGGTAGCCGGTATCTATGATCTTCGGCAGCACAAGGACGACGTCGTCATGCCGGTGCTGCGAAAGTGGCGTGTGTTCGAGCGCGAGGATTTCGGCGCCGAGGGGCTTCGAGCTCGCGATGAGCTGGCAGTTCTGCTCGAGGAACTCGAAGCGGGAGCGGTGCGCTTCGAGGAGCGCCGTGATGCGCTCAAGGCGCGTCTGGCCGCGCGCGACGCCTAGACCGGCGTGAGCAGTGATGTCTCTCGGGTGAGCGCTCCCGAGCAGGAGCCCGGCCCGATTCGGCGCAAGTACCGTCCCGAGATCGAAGGTTTACGGGCGGTCGCGGCATTCCTTGTCGTGATTTTTCACGTGTTCATCGGCAAGGTCTCCGGCGGAGTCGATGTATTCTTCGTGGTGGCCGGCTTCCTGATCACGCTGATCCTTGTCGATCAGGTGGCGGTGCGCGGACGCCTGGAGCCAGGCCGCTATTTCTCACGCCTGGCATCGCGGCTACTTCCGATGTCCCTACTCGTACTACTTGTCGTCTCCGTGGCGATCTTGCTCCTTGCGCCACTCTGGTATCAGCCACCGTGGATGCGACAGGTGGGCTGGTCTGCCCTTTACTTGGAGAACTGGTCGTTGGCGGGGGAGTCCGTCGAGTACCTCAACAAGGCTGCACCGGCGAGCCCGGTTCAGCAGTTCTGGGCCCTCTCGATCCAGGGCCAGTTTTACGTGATCTGGATTCTGCTTTTCGCCCTCGCTTTGCTTCTTGTCAGGCTGATCACGCGCATCCCCTTCACTCGCATGATCACCCTCGTGCTGCTGATGACCTTCATCCTCTCCTTCGCCTATTCCGCGCGGATGGAGCGTGATGGTGCGATGAATGCCTATTTTCACACCGGAACGCGAGTGTGGGAATTCGCCGCCGGCGGATTACTAGCGCTAGCGATCATGAACGGTCGGAGATTTCCGAACCTCCTCGCGGTTCCGGCCGGCTGGATCGGGCTCGCCTTGCTGCTGACGTGCGGTGTCATGATCGGAGCGCCATCGAATTTCCCGGGCTGGGCCGCGCTCTGGCCGGTCGCTGCTGCCGTGCTGATCCTGATGAGCGGTGATGCGCGCACCGCTTCGCGTGTCTCTGTCACACGAATCCTCGGTAGCCGACCACTGGTGTGGGCCGGCGCCTTCAGTTACGCCTTGTATCTCTGGCACTGGCCGATTCTGGTGTTTTACCGATTGCGATCCGGCACTTACGCCGTCACGGTGGTGCCGGGCATTCTCATCATTGTCTCCGCATGCGTGCTTGCTTATGTGACAACGCGTCTGCTCGACGGAGGCCTGCGGCGGCGGGTGATTGCCACATGGAGCGCTCAACGCACCCTCACGTCAGGCGTGCTGTGCCTGGCGGCGTTGGCAGCAATCGCGTTCGGCATCGGCTGGTCTCGCTCACATCAACTCGCAGAGGTCGTCGGTGACCCACGCGCGGCGTATGTCACCAATCTCGCCTCAGCCCGCGAGGATTACCCGCTCGTGTACCGCAATGGCTGCGTGCAGGAGATCTCTGACTCTCAGGTGATCCTGTGCGACTCGGGGGATCCGCTCGGTACCAGAACCGTCATGCTGATCGGCGGCAGTCACACAGCGCATTGGTACCCGGCCATCGATGCCCTCGCCCAGCAGCGCGGATGGAGACTCGTCACTGCGCTCAAGGACGCCTGCAGATTCACCATGGTCGAAGACGAGTCGACCATCGGCGGCCCTTCCTGTCACCAGTGGAATATCTCGTTGATGAGCATTCTGGAGATGAATCCACCGGATCTCGTCGTCACGACCTCGACAGTGAGCGATGGCGGCGGTGAGTTCACTCCGGACGGCTACGTCGACCAATGGCGTGCCCTCGAGTCACTCGGAGTCGACGTGGTGGGTATCCGGGACACCCCGCGCTGGATGCGTGACCCCGTGGACTGCCTGTGGGCGAACTCCGACGAGATGTCTGTCTGCTCCGTCGAGCGCGATAAGTCGCTCGCCGAATCGGATCCGTCTGCAGCTCGAACAGACCTTCCTCCCAACGTGACCCTCATTGACGTCGACCATCTCATCTGCGATGACCGCATTTGCCCAGCGGCTAAGGGCACAATGGTCGTCTACTGGGATCTCTCCCATCTCTCGGCTACCTTCGCCCGGAGTCTTGCCGAGGCAATCGGGATGGGCTTCCCCGTGCAATATCGGTGATCGGCGCGGCTGGTAGGTAAGTGCGCACGGACCTGCTCTGATTCGTTCATGTCTACTTCGTCTGACACCTCTGCGACTTCTGCGTCTTCTGCGCCTACGAGTCATAAGGGTCGCAAAGCGGCGAAGCTCATCGTGCTCTCAATGGTGATGCTCAATGTCGCTGCCTTCGCGCCGGCAATGATCCTTGGCGCCCTCGGCTGGCACGATGCGGTCTTCGTCGCAATGCTCGCCGGGCTCGCTGCGTTCATGGCTTGCTTCATGGGCTCTGGCTGGCAGACGGGGTTGAAGGTTTCGCTGCCGTTTGCCGTCTTCACGTCGCTGACCGTGTGGGCCGCGCCTTACGCCTGGGCGGCAGCGATCGTGCTTGGCGCAGCGGCGTTCTGGCGCGGTTATGGAGCACGACTCGGTCTTCACAATGCCTTGATGATGACGGTGATCGCACTGGGGTTCATCGTGACCCAGCCCCCGACTTTCGAGGGTACGTTTTCGGCCCCGGTCATCGCCGGGCTGGTCACGCTGGGATCCGCCCTCTACGTCACTCTCGTGATGTTCGTGGCCCGGCGCTGGATCCACCCACCGGCCCTTACCCAGCTCGTGACGGCGCGCGTAGTCGCCTACAGCAGTATCCTCGCGGTCGTCATTGGTGGAGTGACCTGGTGCGTGATTCATTTCGACCTAGGTCACGCCGGTTCGTGGATCATCCTGACAATCCTGGTCGTGTTCCAGCCCTATCTCGGCACGAGTTTCCGCAAGGCCGGGCAGCGAATCCTTGGTACCGGGCTGGGATTTATCCTGGCGATGATCATCGGGCTTTTCGTGTCGAGCGGACCAATTCTTTACGTACTCGGTGTCCTGCTCTTTATGGTGGCTGGTTCTTGCATGATGCTGGGGAAGCCTTATTGGACCTTCGTCGTCTTTCTCACCCCCGCTGTCGTACTTTTCACGAGTGTTGGCTCAACGGTCGACAAGACAGCAGTGTTGAGACTCGAGGCGACGAGCGTCGGGGTGCTCATCGCGTTCCTTGTCATGCTGGCGCTTGCCCCGCTGGCCAAGCACTTGCAGTCAGAATTAGGAGCCCCGAAGCTCTAGTTGAAACTCTTGAGGGGCACCTGTAGAGCAGTGATGTAGGCCATTGAGCTCTGATG
>JBPCSY010000091.1:0-7961 GCA_051006695.1 Candidatus Nanopelagicales bacterium | reverse complement strand
CACTGGATGTGACCTCAGGGCCAGGATTCTGGACCCGCAAACGCATAGTGGAGAGCTACACGGCCTTGTCCGGTCGGGATCCTGGACACCTCGGCTTTTGTCTTGTGCTCGCGTGCTACAAGCTAGCGGTGATTATGGAGTCCCTGCACATGCGGGCACTTCAGGGACAACAACTGGGGCGAACTGCCGAACGAGGCGAGAACATGGGAAAAGCCACCGAGGCGCTTGCTGCGATCGGTGAGCGTCTGCTCGACTCTCCGTCCGTGGAGACTCTTGAAAGTTAGCTGTGGGTAGCGCAGAGGTCCACGCCTGCCGCACAGTCGCTTCAATCCTCGGAATGCGAGAGGGCGGCCACGGGATTCACCCTATGACCGCCCTCTCGAGGTACTGCTGATGACAAGGCCTAGGCCTTGGTCATGATCTCCCGCATGAGCTGCGCGGTGGCCGACGGAGTCTTGCCGACCTTGACGCCCACGGCCTCGAGTGCTTCCTGCTTCGCGGCGGCGGTGCCTGCGGAGCCGGAGACGATGGCGCCGGCGTGGCCCATGGTCTTGCCCTCGGGTGCGGTGAAGCCTGCAACATAACCGACGACCGGCTTGGTGATGTGCTTGCCGATGTAGGCAGCGGCACGCTCCTCGGCGTCGCCGCCGATCTCGCCGATCATGACGATCGCATCGGTGTTCGGGTCATCCTGGAATGCCTGCAGCGCATCGATGTGCGTGGTGCCGATGATCGGGTCACCGCCGATGCCGACGCAGGTAGAGAAACCGAAGTCACGCAGTTCGTACATCATCTGGTAAGTCAGCGTGCCCGACTTCGACACGAGACCGATCCGGCCCGACTTGGTGATGTCGGCAGGAATGATGCCGGCATTGGAGACACCGGGGCTGATGATGCCCGGGCAGTTCGGACCGATGATGCGGGTCTTGCCCGAGTTCACCGCGTACTGGAAGAACTCAGCGGTGTCGTGAACCGGGATGCCCTCGGTGATCACCACGGCGAGCGGGATCTGGGCATCGACTGCCTCGATCACTGCGGCCTTGGCGAACTTGGGCGGCACGAACACGACGGTGACATTCGCACCGGTCGCGGCCATCGCATCTTGCACATTGTTGAAGACCGGAATGCCATCGACTTCCTGGCCGGCCTTGCCCGGAGTCACGCCACCGACAACATTGGCGCCGGAGGCAACCATGCGACGGGTGTGCTTGGTGCCCTCCGAGCCGGTCATGCCCTGGACGATGATCTTGCTGTTCTCATCAAGCCAAATAGCCATTGCGCTCTACTTCCCGGCCTTGCGTGCAGCGGCCAATTCGGCCACGCGACGCGCAGCATCGTCCATGGTGTCGACAATCTCGATCAGGGGGTGGTTCGCATCGGTGAGGATGCGGCGGCCCTCGATGGCGTTGTTGCCATCGATGCGGCAGACGATCGGCTTGGTAGCCGGGGTGCCCTGCTTCTCGAGAAGCTCGAGTGCCTGGATCACGCCGTTGGCAACCGCGTCACACGAGGTGATACCGCCGAAGACGTTCACGAACACGGCCTGGACCTCGGGATCGTTGAGCACGATGTCGAGGCCATTGGCCATGACGGTCGCGCTCGCGCCGCCGCCGATGTCGAGGAAGTTGGCGGGCTTCATGCCGCCGAACTCCTCGCCGGCGTAGGCCACGACGTCGAGGGTGCTCATGACGAGACCCGCTCCGTTGCCGATGATGCCGACGTCGCCGGTGAGCTTGACGTAGTTGAGGTCGAACTCCTTCGCGCGCAGTTCGATCGGGTCGGTGCCCTCGCGATCGACCATGCCCTCGTACGACTCGAGGCGGTAGGCCGCGTTGTCGTCGATGGTGACCTTGCCGTCGAGTGCCAGGATCTGGCCTTCGGGGGTGAGCACGAGCGGGTTGACCTCGACCAGGGTGGCGTCTTCCTTCACCAGCACTGTCCAGAGCTTCATCAGGACGTTGACGACCTGATCGGCGATCTTCGCATCGAACTTGGCGGCGGCGACGATCTCGCGAGCCTTCGCCTCGGTGCAGCCTTCGAGTGCATCGACGCGGATCATGGCGAGTGCATCGGGGTTGTTGGCCGCGACCTCCTCGATCTCGACACCGCCCTCGACACTGGCCATGGCCAGGAAGCAGCGGTTCGCACGGTCGAGCATGAAGGAGACGTAGTACTCCTCCGAGATGTCACTGGCCTGAGCCACGAGCACGCGGTGAACCGTGTGTCCCTTGATGTCGAGGCCGAGGATGTCGGTCGCGCGGGCCTTGGCCTCAGCGGGATCCTCGGCGAGCTTGACTCCGCCGGCCTTGCCGCGGCCGCCCACCTTGACCTGCGCCTTGACGACAACGGGCTTGCCGATGCGAGTGGCGATGGCCTCAGCGGCTTCGGGGGTAGTGCACACCTCCCCGGGCGTGGTCGGCACATCGTGCTTCAGGAAGAGTTCTTTTGCCTGGTATTCGTACAAGTCCACGTGGACAGCTCCTTCGCGGCTGCTCGGTGATGTGGGGTGCGTGCAGGTGGTGCGGTGTTCGGTGAAACATCGTGCGGAGAATCGTGCGATTAGTCGTTGTTCGTGTGAGCTACCACCCAGTCAACGATCGACTGCATGGCCGTACCTGGGGTGAAGATCTCGGAGACTCCCATGTCCTTCAGAACCGGAATGTCATCGTCGGGGATGATCCCGCCACCGAAGACGAGGATGTCTGTGGCGCCGCGCTGCTTGAGTAGATCCATCACCTCAGCGAAGAGGGTCAGGTGCGCACCGGACAGGATCGACAGGCCGATGACATCGGCGTCCTCCTGGACGGCGGCGTCGACGATCTGGGCCGGGGTCTGGTGCAGGCCGGTGTAGATCACCTCGATGCCGGCATCGCGCAGGGCGCGTGCGACGACCTTGGCACCACGATCATGACCATCAAGGCCGGGCTTGGCGATGATCACGCGGGCGGGAGAAGTCATGACGGCGACTTTAGCCGCCCGCCGTGAGGGAAATCCGTGGTCTGCCCTCTAGCGGACTGCGACCTTGGTCACGATCTGGCGGGCTGCCTCACGCAGCCAATGAGCCGGTTCGGCCATGGCTTCCGAGGCCGAGCCTGCGAGGCCTTCCAGGCTGGTGATGCCCGGGGCCGCTCGGCCGGAGACCACCTCGACCGGGACGGCTGCCGCCCGAGCAACCTGGATAACTCGTCCTGGCGCCTTTCCGGCGGAGGTCGAGGTATCGAAAGCGCCCTCCCCTGTCAGGACGAGGTCAGCCGCCGTCACCTGGGCGTCGAGCCCGATCACCTCGGCAATCGCCTCGGCACCTGCTCCCCGAGCGGCGCCGAGCAGGGCCAGGGCCGCGAAGCCGACTCCCCCGGCCGCGCCCGCCCCCGGCGTGGAGATGAATGCACCCGAGGGATCGACGAGGTCTGCCCATCGGGCGAGTAGGTCATCGGCCCAGGCGCACTGGTCAGGGGTGAGGCCCTTCTGCGGGCCGAACACGAACGCCGCACCGGTCGGGCCCAGCAGCGGGCTGTCGACGTCAGTGAGCAGAGTGAGTGACTCGATTCGCGAATCGAGAGGAGAGGCATCGAGGGAGGCGATTCGGCCGAGGCCGGCGAGGTCAGGTGACACGGGTTGCCCGGCGACATCGATGGCCGTGAGACCCAGCGCCATCATCATGCCGAGACCACCATCAGTCGAGGCACTGCCACCGATGGTCACGGTCAGGCGACGCGCACCTGAATCGAGGGCGGCGAGAATCGCGAGCCCGAGGCCGCGGCTGCTCGCATGAATCGGATCGAGCTCGTCAAGTTGCGCGATCCCGCAGACCTCCGCGAGCTCGATGACCGCCTCATCATTGCGAATGCCGATGCGTGAGGCCTGTGGTCGGACCAGAGCATCCACGGCATTGATCGAGTAGGAAGTGAAGCCGTGGTCGAGCATCACCTCGAGAGTTCCATCACCGCCATCGGCCATCGGAAGTTCAATGATCTCCGCATCGGGTCGGGCATCGCGTGCACCCTGAGCCATGGCTGCTGCCGCATCGTGAGCGCTGAGCGTTCCCTTGAACGCGGCGGGGGCGATCACGATGCGCATGACTAGAGCTTCTCGACCGGTGCGTAGCGAAGTAGCAGACGCTTGATCCCTGACGTGCCGAAGTCAATCGTGGCGTCAGCCTTGTCACCGGCACCTGCAGTCGAGATCACCGTGCCGAGACCGAACTTCTGGTGCGTGACGCGATCACCGGGCGAAAGCGACACCACCGGGCCGGTGCCGATCACGCGATCGCCGAGCTTGAGTGCGGCACTACTGCTCGACGGGGATGAACCCCAGCCACCAGAGCTGATCGGAGCGTTCTCGGGTTCCTCGCGCTCCCACTGCATGACTTCGTCGGGAATCTCGTCGAGGAAACGTGACGGCGGGTTGAACGCCGGCGAACCCCAGGCCGAGCGCATCATCGAACGTGTCAGGTACAGGCGCTGGCGTGCGCGCGTGATGCCGACGTAGGCGAGGCGACGCTCTTCCTCGAGCTCCTTCGGATCACCGAGAGAACGCATGTGCGGGAATACTCCGTCTTCCATGCCGGTGAGGAATACGACAGGAAACTCGAGACCCTTGGCCGTGTGCAGGGTCATCAGGGTAACGACCCCGCCGTCGGCATCGGGGATCTGATCGGCATCGGCGACGAGCGAGATGCGCTCGAGGAAGTCGATCATCGTGCCTTCTGGGTTCTCGGTCGCGAACTCCTGCGCCACCGATTCGAACTCGGCGAGGTTCTCGACGCGCGCTTCATCCTGCGGATCCGAGGAGGACTGCAGTTCCAGCAGGTAGCCGCTTTGCTCGAGCACGGCCTGCAGCACGGTGGCCGGCGTGGCACCGGACTCGAGGATCGTGCGTAGGTCGCTCATCAGCGTGGTGAATGCCGTGATCGAGGTCAGTGAACGAGTGGCGATGCCCGGTGCTTCAGCGGCACGATCGAGGGCCTCGGCGAAAGTGATGCGTTCGCGCTGGGCTAATGCATCGACCATCGCCTCAGCGCGATCGCCGATACCGCGCTTGGGCGTGTTGAGAATGCGACGCAGTGACACTTCATCGGCAGGGTTCGCAAGGGCGCGCAGGTACGCGATGGCATCGCGGACTTCCTTGCGCTCATAGAAGCGCACGCCTCCCACGACTCGGTAAGGCATGCCGACGCGCACGAATATGTCTTCGACCGAACGTGACTGAGCATTCGTGCGATAGAACACCGCCATGTCGGAGGGCTTATAGCCGTCGTTGTCGGTGAGCGAGTCAATGGTGTTCGCGATGAACGATGCTTCGTCGTGCTCATCGTCAGCGACGTAGGCGACGATCGGGTGGCCTTGGCCCGAGTCAGTCCAGAGATTCTTGGCTCGACGACCCTGATTACGCGCAATGACCGCATTCGCAGCCGTCAGGATCGTCTGAGTGGAGCGATAGTTCTGCTCGAGCATGATCGTGCGAGCACTCGGGTAGTCGCGCTCGAACTCCTCGATATTTCGGATGGTCGCACCACGGAAGGCATAGATCGACTGATCGGCATCACCGACCACGCACAGCTGACCTGCTGTCAGAGTCGGGGTATCGACCCCGATGAGCTCCTTGATGAGCACATACTGCGCGTGGTTCGTGTCCTGATACTCGTCGACCATGATGTGCCGGAATCTGCGCCGGTAGTGCTCGGCAACATCCGGAAAAAGTTGCAGCAGGGCAACCGTGCCGGAGATCAGATCATCGAAGTCGAAGGCATTCGCGCGCTGCAGGCGGCGCTGGTATTCGCCATACGCCTGCGCGAGGGTCTGCTCCATGTGATTCGTCGTACGCGTCGAATACGTCTCGTAGTCGATGAGCTCGTTCTTCAGGTTCGACACTTGGGCCAGGAAACTGCGCGGGGTGTAGCGCTTGGGATCAAGATCGAGATCGCGGATCACCATGGTCATCAGGCGAAGGGAATCCTGCTGATCGTAGATCGTGAAGCTGCTCGAGATACCAAGGCGGGCAGACTCGGCGCGCAGGATGCGCACACAGGCACTGTGGAAGGTTGAGACCCACATCGACTTGGCGCGCGGGCCGACGAGTTCGGCCACGCGCTCCTTCATCTCGCCCGCAGCCTTGTTCGTGAACGTGATCGCGAGGATCTCGCCGGGCTGCGCATCCCCTGTGGCAAGCAAATGAGCCACGCGACGCGTGAGCACGCGGGTCTTGCCCGAGCCGGCACCCGCCACGATCAGCAAGGGGGTACCACGATGCTCAACGGCAGCGCGCTGGGAGTCGTTGAGATCGTCAACGAGCGAAGAAGTCACCTAGGCATCGTAGGGAACAGGCCTGACACGCGATTCAGGCAGTCACGCCCGGAACTGCGGCGCTATCGGACGTAACCGATCAGGTCGATGACGACCTTCGCCGCGGCGCTAGCCGTGATGGTGATCTCGCCATCGGCATTGGTCTGCGCGAGCACGATCTCCGAGCGCACGACGTTGGGGACGATAGGAGCCGAACGCGTGCTGGGTGCCGTGCCATTCGCGGCGTATGCCACGACCTTGCCTTCGACCGTGCCCTTCTTCGTGGTCACGCGAAGCAGCACCGCTCGCAGTTTCTTCTTGCCCGGCAGGCCGGACTTGCCGGCCACCTTGAGATTCTGCGACTCCCCCGCATCGAATTTGCCCGTGAGGATCTCACGTGGCGTTGTGCCGACGGCCTTCGGCGGAATCGTGGCTGCCGAGTAGCCGAGCAGCTCGACCTTCACGTCGACCGCGCTCGCCTTCGACGTGGTGAAGGTGAGCTTGCCCGAGCCGACCGGCACGAGCATGACCGACGACTTCACCTTCTCCTTCGGGAAGCTGAACTTCGCTACCGGACCGGACGCCACATTGGTCGTCTTGCCCGACCTGCTCATGAGCAGCGAGCCCTTGACCGTGGAATTGCGCGTGGTCAATACGACCAGGGCGGACGTCGCTTCCGGCGGAAGCCCCGCGAGATCGACCGTGCGTGCCTCCCCAGGCTGCAACGGACCTCCCGAGGCCACCGAGTCGTAAGCGACGTCCGACCCGATCGCGTTGAAGGACTCCTGCGCATCCGTCGGCTGAGACTGAGAGGCACCCGGTGCCGGATCAGTCTTGGTCGGCGGAGCTGCCGGAGAGCTGCCGGAGCCTGTGAGCACCGGCTTATTCGAACCATCGCCCGGGCCGGCCTTGTAGTAGCCGCGCACCTCGACGACGAGATCTGTGGCGCCCAGGCTGGTGGCCAGGGCGATGGTGCCGTCATTGGCGACGGGCACGACGGCATCGGCCTGCGCATCGCCGTTCATCGGCACCTTGAGGGCGATCTTGCTGGAGTTCTGACCCGGAGACCACACGCGCACGTCGGAATTGGCATTCGAGCCAAGTGCCGTGATCTTGACGGCGACAGCTCCGACGCCGTCATTGGGTACGCCGTTCTGGCCGAGAACCTTCGGGAAGAGTCGGTGACTGTCACCCGACCAACGGTCCTGCTGCAAGCGGCAGCGCTTCTGCACGCCGACGACATTGCGCGTATCGAGGACCGTGTAGGGGCTCACCGAGATCAACTCGCCCTTGGCCGAGACATCAGGAGTGGTGGCACCCGAGGAGTGCCGGGCGCAGAAGCCGCCGTCGAAGGGAACACCCGACCAGAAGGAGGAGCGCCCGCTCGCGCCGTCCCAGGTGAGCGAGATATGTATGTGATTGCGGTGGCAGACGGTGTCGGCGCCTGATTCCGGCTTGGAGAAGCAGCCCTTGAGTTCTGTCCAACCCCTGCTGATGTCGTATCCGCGCCAGATGCGATCGTTCCAGCCGATGTACATGACACCGAGGCGCATCGCATTGCCGTACTCGACACCGTACTGATCGGGGCCGAGCAGCCAGTTGAGGAAGGTCTCGGCGTTCGCGCGCTGCTGCGCATCGCGGACCGAGGTCATCCAGTCGATGGCCCGGCCTTCCTTGTGC
>JBPCSY010000090.1:0-10652 GCA_051006695.1 Candidatus Nanopelagicales bacterium | reverse complement strand
TTGAGCAGCACGCATTCCTGCGCCGATCACCCGATGGCAAGTGCCGCCTCGGCTTGGCCGTGCTCACCATGGGACGCCAGGTGCAGCCGGTCGTGCGTGACGTGGCGCTGCCGGCCCTGCGTCTGCTGGCCGATGCCGTGGGCGCCACCGCCCACCTGACGATCGTTGATGGTGCCGAGGCGCTCACCGCAGTCGTGGTCGAACCGTCCCGCTCCGATCTGCATGTGGCGTACCGCATGGGTGCACGTCATCCGCTCGAGGCCGGAGCGGCAGGCCGTGCTGTCCTCGCTGCTCGCACCGCGGCCGGACGTCCCCTCGATCCGGCCTGGATCGTGGCGACCAGCGAGGGCGCGCAGGGCGGCTATGGAATCGCTGTGCCGATCATTGGCGTGCCGGGCCTCGAGGGCAGTGTCGGAGTCGTCTCACTGCGCGAGCTCACTGAGGCCGAGGTCGGCCCGAGGGTGGCGCGTGCAGCTGCTGAGATCGCCCGAGCGCTTCGCTAGTCGCTAATTGCAGCCGGTGATAGTGGCGACCAGGGAGTCGACCGCCTGGCGAGTGGTGAGCTTCGAGTACTTGGCCGGCCTCTTGTTCACCATGATCGAGAACGCACGCTGCGCACCATCGACGCTCGATGCGACCCCGGAGAGTGCGATCGTGTCGAACAGAGTGCCCGTCTTCGCACGCACCTTGCCGGCGGCGCACTTGCTGGCCTTGGTGACATAGCGACCGTAGCCTGCCTTCAACGTGCCTGTCTGGCCCGAGATCGGCATGGAACGCTCTGCGTACATCTCGGCGAATCGCGCCGGGTCGCCGACAGTGGTGAGCGCGATGAGCTGGGTGAGCGCGCTCGCAGTCAGGCGATCCTTGCGCGAGACTCCGCTGCCGTCGTAGAGAGCCAGTGCGCCGGGGTCCACGCCCAGCTCGCGCAGGGAGTCCTCGGCAGCCTGCTTGCTGCCGGCCCAGTCGGCCGGCAGTCCGCGCTTGACCGCGACCTGTCGATACAGCGTCTCGGCCACGTTGTTCTCGGAGTCGAGCAGCATGAGGTGTACGGCCTCTGCGGCGGTGTGCTTGGCATTCTCTGCGATCAGTGTCGCATCGACCGGCGCCGCGACGTCATCACCGCGCGTGACGGTGAAACCGAGTGACCTGAGCTTCTTCATGTACACATCGACAGCATTGGAAGTCGTGTCATTCGAGTAGTCGTAGAGACGGGCGAGTGCGCGCACGGGTGCAACGACGTAGGGCGTGTAGCCGTTTGTCCAACCGGGGGCATGGGAGGGGGCGGGGAAGAGTGAGGAGTCGACGTGCACCGTGATCGGCACAGATGCGTCACGACCTTTGGCGGTGTCGACCGCGAGGGTCTCCAGGCCCTTCGTGGTGAGCAGGGGATCTCCGCCGCCCTTGAGATACACCTGAGCGGGGTCAGCGCCGGCGAGTACCTGGGTGCGGAATACATGTTCCGGGCCCAGCTGGCTGAGCACGTTCACCGCCGTGATGATCTTCATGTTGGACGCCGGCCGCTGCGAGTCAGTCGGGTTCTTGCTGAAAACGGTCGTACCGGTGTTCAGGTTCGTGACGTTGACGACCACGTCACGCCCGAGCTTCGGATTGCCGAGTTTCCTTGCCAAGGTCGTGGCGATGCTGGCATCGAGGGCGGAATACGCCGCGGGGTCGATGGCATCGGCCGCCTGGGCCATCGGGGCAGCGAGGCCGAGGCCAGCGATCAAGGATGCGGAAATGACGAGGGGAAGGAGCAACCGGCGCATTGCTCCATCATGCGACAGGCCGTTCCCGCATCCGCGTAGGGGGTACCGCGCCACATAGCGCACAATGGAGGTACCCCTCAGACTGGAGTCGTTCCTTGCGTCGCGTCATCACAGCTATTGCCAGCGTGCTCGCCCTCGCGGTGGTGATCTCGCCCGTGGCGGAAGCCGCCCCAAAGAAGATCGTGACGGGCTGGATTCCCTACTGGATGTCGACTCCCGGCAATCCGGTCGGCGTGAACAACGCGGTGGCGAATGCCGATCTCTTCAGCGAGGTATCACCCTTCATCTACTCCGCGCTCGCGGCAGGTTCCAGGGGCGTGCGCGTCGCACTCAATCCCAACTTCTCCAATGGCGCCGCGAATGCGGCGTGGGCCACGAACGCACTCCATGCCGCCGGGATCCCGGTCATCCCGTCGATCGCTGACGGCTCGGGCAAGGGTGTCATGGCCCGGACGCTGGCCGACCCCGCCAAGCGCACGGCACATGTGCAGGACATCGTCGCGACTGTCGTGAACAACGGCTACGAGGGCATTGACCTCGACTACGAGGTATTCGCCTTTTCCGATGGCAGTTCTTCGTGGGCAGCCACCCAGCCGAACTGGACAGCCTTCGTCACCGAGCTGGGCGCGGCACTCCATGGCCAGGGCAAGCAGCTCATCGTCACGATTCCCGGCCCGTGCAGTACTTCGAATAAGTGCGGCGGCAAGAACGGCTATTGGGTCTATGACATGGCCGGCATTGCGCCGGCGGTCGATCGCATCCGGATCATGGCCTATGACTTCAGCGTGAGCCGCCCCGGCCCCATCGCGCCGATAAGTTGGGTCAATGCGATCGTGCAGTACTCGGTCACGGTGATGGATCCTGCGAAGCTCCAGATCGGTGTGCCCACGTATGGGCGCAGCTGGACGAAGAAGAAGGCGAACGGCAATTATGAGCTGAGCGGAAACTGCCCGACCTCCTCGCAGGATTCCAAGGCCTACAGCGCATTGACCTCAAAGGCCGCCGTGAACGACTCGGACATCGCGAAGGTTCTCGCCACCAACGGCGTTCCTGCCACTGATGTGAAGTGGGATGACGCCGCGCAGGAGAACTACGTCGAGTACGACAAGGTCGTGAACTGGAGCGGTGGCACGTGCTCCGCGCGCCGGATCATGTGGTTCGTCGGCCCCCAGGCCGTGCTCGCGCGCACGCAGCTCGTGGGCACGTACGGCATCAGCGCCGCGGCCTACTGGACAGTCGGCGGCGAGGATCCCGCTCAGTGGCCGCTCATTCGCGCCTATGCCGACTCCCTCGGCACCCTGGACACCTCGGTCACCCTGACAGCGCCGTCGAATGCGATCGCCGGTGCCGCCATCCCGATCACTGCCACGGTGGCATCCAACGGCGCCCCTGTGGCCGGTATCGCGGCCACCTTGCGGTTCAAGGCCGCGGGGGCAGCAGACTTCGTCGATGTCTCCTCAGCCGCGACGGGGGCTGACGGATCCGTCGCCTTCGCACCCATCGCGGCGACACCGGGAGAGTGGGCCGTATTCGTCGCAGGTGCCGAGGGTCGCGCGGAGAAACTCAGTGATCCGGTGAACGTCACCGTCACGTCCTCCGTGACCGTCACCTCGTCACCGGCGAAGAAGGTCAAGCGCCTCAGTGTCGTACCGATCGCCGTGAGTGCCACTCCCGCGCTGGAGGGCCAGCAGATCGTGATCCAGCTCAGCAAGGCCGGAAAGTGGATCAACTCCGGCAGTGCGAAGGCCGATGCCTTGGGTGCTGCGATCGTGCAGCTGAAGGTGCGCAAGAAGGGCGCTTACTCCTATCGAGCCGTGGCAGTGGGCAAGGCCGGTTTCCTGACCGGGGCAAGTGCCCCCTTCCGCATTCGGGTTAAGTAGGCACGTGAGTTCACAGCTGGATGTCGCTCGACCGGAGACAGTCGTCGACGTTGATCGACCCTGGATCACCCTGGTCTGGAATGACCCGATCAATCTGATGTCGTACGTCACCTACGTGTTCATGGAGTACTTCAAGTACGACCGGGCCAAGGCCGAACTGCTCATGCTCGATGTGCACGAGAAAGGCCGCGCCGTCGTCTCGAATGGCACCCGTGAGGAGATGGAGCGCGATGTCGCCGCCATGCACGGCTTCGGGCTGTGGGCAACGCTGAAGAAGGACGACTGACGTGGGCGGCTTCAGCAAGTCACTCACCGGTCGAGTCATCCTTCGCGTCGATGAGGTCGAGAAGGGCCTTCTTGTGTCCCTTGCCGATCAGGTGTGCGAGTTCGTCAGCCCCGAGCCACGCGAGAACGCTGATCCGCTTGCGGCGATCGTCGGTATCGACATGGATGCCGAGTTCCCGGATGACCCCGCGATGGCACGCCTCTTTCCTGATGCGTACCCCGACGACCTCGAAGCATCACTGGACTTCCGGCGCTTCACGCAACGGTCATTGCAAGAGGCCAAGCTCGCCCATGCCCGCACGGTGCTGCAGTCGCTCTCGAAGTCGGGGGAGAAGATCACCCTCGGCTCTGGAGAAATCCCGTCGTGGCTGGGATTCCTCAACGATGCGCGCTTGGCCATCGGCACGCGTATCGAGATCACCGAGGAGAACCACGAGGAGCTCGCCGACCTTCCCGAGGATGACCCGCGGCACGGCATGTTCCACGTCTACGACTGGCTCACCTACCTGCAGGAGTCACTCGTGCAACTACTGCTTCCACAATGAGAAGAGCCGGTGGCACGTGCTGCCACCGGCTCGTGTCATTGGGGGTCGATCAGGCCGACGAAGGCGCGGCCTTGATCTCCTGCTCGGCGAACTTCGGATCATCCACGAAGCTCTTCTCGCGGGCGATCTTGTAGATGAGCAAGCCGAATGCGCACTTGGCGAGAACATCGGCAATCGAATAGCCCACCTGGCGCCACACGAATGCATCGGCGCCATCGAACCCGAACATCGGGAACATGTACGAGATCGGGTAGACGCCCCACGTGGCGAGGAGCAGCCAGCGAAGACCGTTGAGATCCTTGCCGACCTGGTTCGGCTGGCTCTTCGCCGCGCGGCTGAGCTCCACGAAGAGCACGTAGACGATGTACAGGAACGGAATCGTCGAGAGTGCGCCCCAGATGCCCTTGGCAAGCGTGTCAGTGGCGAGCTCACCCGGGTAGCCCAGGATGATCATCAGGGCCGAAGCCGGGATGAGCTTGAGCATCAGTGACTTGCGCACAGCCTGCGGCAGAGCGAGAACCGCGACAGCCTCGAAGAGCAGCAGCGGAACGGTGAGCAGCCAGTCAACGTAGCGATACCCCTCATTGAAGCCCTCGCCACCGACGAGCACGAAGCTCGCAGCCCCCGCGGCAGCGACCGGTGAACCGGCGTCAGTCGCGACATATGCCTCGGTGAAGGAATTGAAGATGCGGAAGTAGTGGTACGCCGCGATGAGACACACGATGGCCGACACGGTGAGTGCCAGTCGGTAGCGCGGCAGAACACGTCCCTGCACCACAAGGAGGAACACCACGGAGGCGATCATCGATGCGAGTGCGAATGACAGGACGTTGAACACTGTCTGATATTGCGAGTTGCTGAGTTCAAGAACCGATTCCACGTAATCCTCCTCAGGTAAGGCGGACCACCGCCCTATCGTGGCGTCCGGCGACCGAGGTCGCGAGGCGTCGCCTGACGGTCCACCCGTGCGGGCATTCCCGCAACTCGAATCGGGCAGATGTCCGTTTCCTCGCTGAGCGCTGGAAGGGCAGACAGGTTGCCTTACGATCAGGACATGCTGACCATCTCCCAGGAGCTCGTCGACGCGATCGTGGCGCACGCCCGCGCAGATCACCCCGATGAGGCCTGTGGGGTGATCGCCGGCCCGGTGGGCACGGATACCCCGACTCGTGTCATTCCGATGATCAATGCCGCCCGCTCACCCACCTTCTACGAGTTCGACTCGGTTGATCTCCTCAAGCTGTACCGCGAGATGGACGACAACGACGAGGTTCCGGTCGTGATCTATCACTCGCACACGCACACCGAGGCCTATCCCTCGCGCACGGATATCTCGCTGGCTGGCGAGCCTGAGGCCCACTATGTGCTGGTGTCCACCCGTGAGACCGGCAATGACGAGGGGCCCTACGAGTTCCGCTCGTATCGCATCATTGACGGCGAGGTCACCGAGGAGCCGGTCACGGTCACCTGACCGGCTGTGACCAACCTCTTCTGCGAAACGTTTGCAGGTGATGCCCTCGCGGTGGCGGTATGCCCTGTTCGTCCGTAGCCTTTCTCGGGCACGCTTCAGTGCGCGGCGACGAGACATTCGGAGACACCACATGGCAGTCGAGGTTCGGATTCCCACGATCCTGCGCTCGTTCACCGGGGGTGAGAAGGCAGTCACCGCCGAGGGCACATCATTGCAGTCCGTCATCTCCAGCCTGGATGCCTCATACCCCGGTATCGGCGATCGCCTCCTCGATGACAGCGGCCTGCGCCGCTTCATCAACGTGTACCTCAACGATGAGGACGTCCGCTTCCTCGATGGACTCTCGACCCCTGTTGCCGACAACGACTCGATCACGATCCTGCCGGCCGTCGCCGGCGGCTGAGGTGCGCTTCGACTCCCTGCTCGACTCGGTGGGGCACACTCCGCTTGTCGGGCTACCGCGGCTGTCCCCGTCTGCTGACGTTCGACTCTGGGCCAAGCTGGAGGATCGCAACCCGACCGGTTCCATCAAGGATCGCGCTGCACTGGCGATGATCGCGCAGGCCGAGGCAGACGGACGCATCAAGCCAGGCGACACCTTGCTCGAGCCAACCTCGGGCAACACCGGAATCTCACTGGCGATGGTGGCCAAGCAACGCGGCTACAGGCTCATCTGCGTCATGCCGGAGAACACGTCCACTGAGCGCACCCAGTTGCTGCTCATGTGGGGCGCGGAGATCATCTATTCACCGGCTGCCGGTGGCTCCAATGAGGCCGTGCGCGTGGCGAAGGGCCTGGCCGCAGAGCACCCTGACTGGGTGATGCTCTATCAATATGGCAACCCTGCCAATGCCCAGGCGCATTACGACGGAACCGGCCCGGAGCTGCTCGCTGATCTGCCGACTATCACTCACTTCGTCGCCGGTCTCGGTACGACGGGCACCTTGATGGGCGTCGGGCGTTACTTCCGAGACCACAAGCCTGATGTCGAGATCATCGCGGCCGAGCCGCGCTACGGCGAGCTCGTCTACGGCCTGCGCAATATCGATGAAGGATTCATCCCTGAGCTCTACGACGCTGATGTGCTGACCTCGCGATTCTCCGTGGGCCCGCGAGATGCGGTGAAGCGGATGCGTGAGCTCCTCGAGGTCGAGGGGATCTTCGCGGGTGTCTCGACCGGCGCGATCCTGCACGCGGCGATCGGCACGGCGAATAAGTGCGTGAAAGCGGGGGTGCCCGCCGATATTGCCTTCATCGTGTGCGATGGCGGGTGGAAGTACCTGTCCACGGGCGCGTATGAGGGCACCCTCGATGATGCTGAGGATGCCCTCGACGGCCAGCTGTGGGCTTAGTCCTGAGTTCGGAAAACGCCCGGCTGAACTAAATGTTCTGAGTGAACCAGGCCTTCGCTGCTGCGGTGTTGATCATGAGCAGGATGATCAGGTTGAGGATGATGCTGATGAAGCCCCCGCGGCCCAGGGCGAACAGGCCGAAGATGATGTTCAGCACGGCGAGCAGTGAGATCAGCATGTGCGCTGTGGCGCTGCCGAGGAAGGTCAGCTTGGAGAGCCAGAAGTAGATCAGGCCCAGGAAGATCATGAGAGCACCGTTGAACCACAGGTAGAAGGTGCTCACGGTCTGGGTGTTGCCGAATGCGTCGGTCCACTCGGGGTTGTCGCCGAATGCTGCGAAGAACAGCCAGACGCCCATGAAGATGTTGAAGACGGCAGCAAGGATGATCAGGAAGCCGACGACGGTGACTCCGCCGGGGCGCTTCATCGTGGGCATATTCATTTCTACGGACATGTCTCTCCTCCGGGGAAGTACGTTCACAGCTTCGACCGGTCGGCCGACGTCCTGCAGATTACGGAACCGTGAGGGGAAAGCGGGGGACGCGCGCCGTAGGCTGGTGCCGTTATGGCCGATGCACCCGTGGGAATCATGGATTCAGGGGTCGGCGGGCTCACTGTTGCCCGTGCGATCCTCGATCAGTTGCCCCATGAGCCTGTCCTCTACGTGGGTGACACGGCCCGAGGCCCGTACGGCCCCCGCCCGCTTGCCGAGGTCCGCGAATTCGCGATCGAGATCATGGATCGCCTGGTCGACGAAGGCGTGAAGGCCCTGGTCATTGCCTGCAACTCGGCGAGTGCCGCTACTTTGCGAGACGCCCGCGAACGCTACGACGTACCCGTGATCGAGGTCGTGCACCCTGCCGTGCGCAGGGCTGCTGCGGCCACACGCAGTGGTCGAGTGGGCGTGATCGGAACGTCGATGACCATCACGAGTGCGGCCTACGAGGATGCCTTCGCCGCGGCCCCTGATATCGAGGTGATCTCGGTGGCCTGCCCGCGTTTCGTCGAGTTCGTCGAGGCCGGCATCACGAGTGGCCCTGATCTTCTCGCCAGCGCCCGCGAGTACCTCGCGCCTCTTCAGGGCGCCGACATCGACACTCTCGTGCTCGGTTGCACGCATTACCCGCTGCTCACCGGTGTGCTCTCCTACGTCATGGGTGAGAGCGTCACGCTCGTCTCCAGCGCTGAGGAGACGGCCAAGGATGTCTACCGCACTCTCGTCGCTCGCGATCTCATTCGTGACCCGTGGCTGCCCGAGCCCGTACATCACTTCATGGCGACAGGTGACCCTGCCGAGTTTCAGCGCCTCGGACGTCGCTTCCTCGGCCCGGAGATCGGCACCGTCGAAACCCTGGACTGAGTGCTCATCTAGGGTTCGAGCATGACTCGCACCGATGGCCGCACCAACGACCAGCTTCGCCCCGTCACCTTCGAGCGCAACTGGCTCGACCAGGCCGAGGGGTCGGTACTCGTCTCCTTCGGGCGCACACGCGTGCTGTGCGTCGCGTCATTTACCGAGGGAGTGCCGCGCTGGCTCAAGGGCTCCGGCAAGGGCTGGGTCACCGCCGAATACGCGATGCTTCCTCGCTCGACGAACACGCGCAATGACCGCGAGAGCGTCAAGGGCAAGGTCGGCGGCCGGACCCAAGAGATCTCGAGATTGATCGGCCGCTCGCTTCGTGCGGTTGTCGACATGGACGCCCTGGGTGAGAACACCATCGTCATCGACTGCGACGTGCTGCAGGCCGACGGAGGCACGCGCACCGCGGCGATCACCGGTGCCTACCTTGCACTCGCTGACGCGATCGACTGGGCCATCGCGAAGGGCATCATGAAGAGCTCGCCACTCAAGGACACCGTCGCGGCTGTCAGCGTGGGCATCATCGATGGGGAGCCGCGTCTTGATCTTCACTACGACGATGACGTACGCGCCGAGACCGACATGAACGTCGTCATGACAGGCGACGGCCGCTTCATCGAGATCCAGGGCACTGCCGAGGGGGAGCCCTTCGACCGCGCTCTGCTCGATCAGCTTCTTGCCCTCGCAGGCGACGGCTGCACCACCCTCACGGCCATGCAGGCCACTTCCCGGGCCTGACATGCGAGTCGTGCTTGCCACGCAGAATGCGCACAAACTCGTCGAGATGCGTCGCATCCTCGATGAGGCGGGTCTCGACATCGAGCTCGTCGGCACCGCTGAGTTCCCTCACCTGAGTGATGTTGCGGAAACCGGATCAACCTTTGCTGCCAATGCACTGCTCAAGGCCCGCTCGGTTTGTGCCGAGACCGGCCTTCCTGCCATCGCCGATGACTCAGGGTTGGGCGTCGATGCCCTCAACGGCATGCCGGGCATCTTCTCGGCGCGCTGGTCAGGATCACACGGCGATGACCTCGCCAATCTGACCCTGCTTCTCGGCCAGCTCGCCGATGTACCCGATGCCCGCCGAGGCGCCGCATTCCTTTGCGCCGCAGCGGTAGTACTTCCCGATGGCACTCAGCGCGTAGTCGAAGGGGCCATCGACGGCACGCTCATCCGTGAGCCACGTGGCACTAATGGCTTCGGCTACGACCCGATCTTCATCCCGGTAGGCGAGACCCGCACCACCGCAGAGATGAGCGCCGAGGAGAAGGACGCCATCAGCCACCGCGGTCGTGCCATGCGCGCCCTGGTTCCGGTAATTCGCGACCTTCTCGCATAGCGACGACCGGCGATTTCTCCTTTTCGGAGACTCAGATTTTCTCGTCTTCGATACGGAGAAATCTGAGGGAGTCGCGAAAGTGACTACAGGTGAGTGTTCGCGCGCGCGAGGTCGTCCTCGAAGTCGACCTCGACGGCGAAGAGATCGCTGATGTCGAGCGGTACGACCTTCATGCCGACCTGCTCGATGGCGATCTCGATGCCGCGCTCGAAGTAGTCGGTGTCGGCGCAGGCCTCGAGGCCGGCGATGAGGTCGGCGCGGTCGGAAGCGCTGATGTAGTTGATGCCGACTGACTCGCCGAGGGCGTTCTCGACAGTCTTGGAGAGCAGCGCCACGTTTCCGTCAGCGTCGACGGTGTACTTGACCTCTTCCTCGGCGGTGGCAGAGGTGTTCACGCAGATGAACGAGGTGCCGGCATCCATGAGCGGCTTGACTCGCTCGAGTACGGCCGGGTCGAAGACGACATCGCCATTCATCCAGAGCACGCCACCATCACCGGCGATGCGCAGTGCCTTGAGCAGACTGCGGTTGGTGTTCGTCTGGTCGTAGTTCTCGTTGTAGACGTAGGCCACGTTCGGGAAGGCCTCGATGATGAGCTCGAGCTTGAAGCCGATGACGGTCATGACACGCAGGTCAGCGCCGAAGGCCTTCTCG
>JBPCSY010000089.1:0-2626 GCA_051006695.1 Candidatus Nanopelagicales bacterium | reverse complement strand
TCTGAGCTTCGAGATTGGTCATCTGATGTCCCCTGGTTGCGTGATAGTGCCGCTGACCCTACTGGGAAACTAGGTACCGTCCTCAGGTTTGAGCGGATGGCTCACTGGGTACATTTGCCCCATGGCAGATACCGGTCGATACAAGCAGTCCAATAATCCGATCCTCTCCAAGTACGAGAAGGTCGACGCCGACAAGGATTTCGAGGCGATCATCGCCAATGCGGGCTTCGACGAGCCCAAGGTGACCCTCAATGACGTGATCGTGAAGAGCTCGATCATGTTCGGCATCACGGTGGTGTTCGCTGTCATCGGCTGGAACGTGGCCGGTGACATGCCGATGATCTGGATCGGCGCGGCGATAGTCGGACTGGTTCTGGGTCTCGTGAACGCCTTCAAGAAAAAGATCTCCGTCCCCCTGATGCTGGCCTACGCGGTGGTTCAGGGCGTCATGCTCGGCGGCATCAGCAACTGGTACAACGCGTACGCCGCTGCGCAGGACTACCAGGGTCTGGTTCTTCAGGCCGTCATCGGCACGCTGACTGCCTTCGGCGTCATGCTCTTCCTGTTCGGCACCGGAATCATCAAGGTCGGAAGCAAGTTCAAGAAGGTGATGCTCGCCGCCCTCGTGAGCTACGCGATCATCGGCCTCGCCTCGCTCGTGGCCTCACTCTTCGGCGTGGGTGGCGGCTGGGGCTTCTACGGCGTCAGCGGCATCGGCCTACTTCTCTGCGCGGCCGGCGTGCTTCTCGCGTCCTTCACCCTGCTGCTCGACTTCGACGCCATCAAGCAGGGCATCGCGATGGGCCTGCCGGAGAAGGAAGCCTGGCGCATGGCCTTCGGTCTCGAGCTCACGCTGATCTGGCTCTACCTCGAGATCCTGCGACTGCTCGCGATCGTGGCCGGTCGAAACTAGTCACGGTTCATACCTCGAAAGGCGCTGCTACGGCAGCGCCTTTCGCATATCGACGAGGAGTGAGTGGGCGCGGGCGAGCACTGCCGGATCAGCGACTGCGACCAGCTCCATTCCGAGCACGTGCAGCTGATCCGGCAGCGCGTGATCGCCAAGGCGCGGCACGGCTCGTGCACCGGCCAGGCCTGAGCCTGACTCCTGCGCGAGATCGGCGAGTGTGCAGCAGAGCGCGAAGACATCATCCGAGCAGGTGCTGAGCCGGGTCAGCGGCATGGTCCGGGTGCGCTCGACTACTCGAGCGAGCTCTCGTTCGTACTCGTCGCCGAGGTCTGCGTCGGTCATGACGTGAGCGCGGGAAGTGCCAGGCCAGTGTTGGCATGGCAGCGGTAGCCATTCGGGCGCTTGTAGAGGTACTGCTGGTGGTAATCCTCGGCGAAGTAATAGGTGAAGTCGGCAGCATCGCGAATGGTCGTGGTGATCTCGGGATAGCCGCGGTCGGAGATAACAGCGTTGTAGGCATCGCGGGTGAGCTCGGCCATCGCCCTCTGCCCAGGCGTCGTATAGAAGATCGCGCTGCGGTACTGGGTACCGATGTCATTGCCCTGGCGGTTGCCCTGGGTGGGATCGTGGCTCTCCCAGAACACCTTGAGGATGTCGTAGTCACTGATGATCGTCGGGTCGTAGGTGACGCTGACGGTCTCGGTATGCCCGGTCATCCCGGAGCACACCTCTTCATAGCTCGGATGGCCGGAGTAGCCGCCCATGTAACCCACGCTGGTGGACACGACTCCGGGTAGGCGCCAATAGATCTCCTCGGCGCCCCAGAAGCAACCCATCGCCAGGTAGATACGCACCGTGCCCTCGGCCCACGGGCCGATGAGCGAGGTGCCGAGCACGGCGTGCTGATCCGGGATCGCGAACCAGGGGGCGTCTCGACCGGGAAGTGCGCGATCAGGCGGAACCATGCTCTTTGACATGGGCCAACTGTAAGTCTGGAGAAGAGCTACGGCGAGGGGGAGACTGACGCGCTCGCCGAGGGCCCGATTCCTCCGGGAGCCGTCGCGGCCTGATCCGGCAGCGGCTTCGAGGCCGGAACGGGCATGGAGTCCGCGACTCGGCAGGTCGAGCCCGAGCAATTGCGAAGTGCGGTCAGCTGCGCCGACAGCTGGGCGATCACCGAGGGGTCTTCCTTGGTGATGACATTGCGCATCTCATCCGGGTCGGTGAAGCGGTTGTAGAGCTCGCGCTCACCATTCACGTACTCGACATAGAGCCATTGCTCCGAACGCAGCGAGGCGAAGCGCGGCGGCGAGAAGGTCGAGTAGTCAGGGTCGCCGGGGCCGGACTCGCTCATGCTCTCGCTCAGAGTTGCCGTGCGCCAGTCGGTGGGGGCGGCCTGGGAGGTCAGGAACGGCACGAGGTTGCGTCCCTCGGCGATAGCCGAGGGCGCTGTGCCCAAAACCGAGGTGATGGTCGGGGCGAGGTCGACTGTCGAGGTCATTGCCGTCACAGTGCCGCCGGTGGTCACGCCCGGGCCCATCACGATCAGGGGTACCACGGTGTCTTCCTTGAAGGCGGTGCGCTTTCCCTGGGGGAGGCGGTGGAACACCGCGTGGAAGCCGTTGTCCGAGGTGACGATCACGAGGGTGTCGTTGACGTGGCCGGTCTGGCGCAAGGTGGTCATGACAGCCTCGACTGAGTCGGCAACCGACTCTG
>JBPCSY010000088.1:0-4725 GCA_051006695.1 Candidatus Nanopelagicales bacterium | reverse complement strand
GTAGATGGTCGCTGCGATGTGGATGAACACAGCGGCCGCGTAGAGCTGCGGAGTCAGGCCCTTGGTGTCCTCAACTCCATAGCCCACCAGGAACCACCAAATGGCAGCGAAGTAGATGAGCTCACCGACCTGCCAGATCAGGAAGTCACGCCACTTCGGTCGCGCGAGTACGGCAAGGGGGATCAGCCAGAGCACGTACTGCGGCGAGTACACCTTGTTGGTGAGCACGAATGCCGCAATGAGCAGGAACAGCACCTGGGGCAGTCGCGGCCTGCGCTTGGCCGCGAGCACCAGAATGCCGATTGCCACCGCAAGGAGAATGAATGCTCCCGTCGCGACGGTGTTGAGCGATTCGGCCGGCACCCCGTGAATTCCCCATTGAGTCATGGCAAACCACGGCGAGCCGAAATCCTCGCCACGCGTCTTGCTGAATAGGTAGAAATACGACCAGCCATCAAAGTTGCCGATCATGAACGGGACGTTCACCACGAGCCATGCGACGACTGAGCCGAGCAATAGTCGACCGAAGGCTTTCCACTTACCGGTGCGAATCGTGAGCAGCAGGAATCCCGCGAGGAAGATGAGTGGATAGAACTTCGCCGCGATCGCAAGGCCGAGCAGCAAGCCTGCCGAGAACTCATGCTTACGTGACCACAGCACGAAGGCCACGCCGCTGAATGCGAGCGGCAGCAAATCCCAGTTGATCGTCGCAGCGAGGATCATCGTGGGCGCCGCTGCGACCATCAGCGCGTCCCACGGCCGGCGCCGCACAGTCATCGAGGTGGCAATCACCGTGATGACGAGTGGGATGAACAGCAGGAGCACGTTGACGTCGAAGAAGGTGCGCGCGGTATCAAGCGAGGTGGCGACATTGGTGATGATGTTCGTGATCACCGCCGAGATCTGCATGAAGATGCCGGTGAGCACGGGGTACTCGAGTGGCTGGCCCCCGGGCGGTGTCTGCAGGTAGGGCAGATAACCGTCGGCGAATCCGCGCAGGGAGTAAAGCGGGGGGATATCGGAATAGCAGAGGTGCTCGTACCGCTCGGGCGCCGCCCAACCCGTGGCACGGCATGAATAGTCGAGCAGGTAACCGAGTGCGTAGGTGATCGCGGTGATGACGATGAGCACGCGAACAGGCAGCCACCAGCCCGCGCCTCGCGCATAGCGACCGATCGAGCCGCCGAGTGCCTCGGATCCGTCGATCGCGACAGGATCCTCATCGCTGGGATGCACGATTGGGGAGGCGGAGCTGGTCACATGCTCATCATGGTCGATGAGAGCACCCGGATGTCATCGTTGTGCCGGTGCCCCGTCGATTCCAGGTGGCGTGGGAGTAGGTGTCACCGTCGGTGCGGGCTCAGGCTCCGGTGGAGCTGCCGGATCCACGGGGGCCGCAGGTCCGCTGTCGACCGGGAAGGGGTCTGTCGACGGCATTCCGGAGGGGAATGCAGATGGCTCGAATTCAATGGCGGCCGGTGTCGGGCAGCCGACCGGGATCTCGGTTCCATCGACCGGCATGACGTCGGGGCAGTTCTGCGCCACCTGGACGCCAGTCGGAGGTGCAGGGAACTCGGCTATGGGCATGCCCTCGAGTGCTGCGGTCATGAACGCCGTCCAGATGGCTGCAGGGAACGAGCCGCCTGTCACCGTCTCCAGGCCGCCAGTGCCTGACAACGACACCGGTACTCCATCGACTTCCTTGGCCATCAGGACCGCTGTCGCCAACTGCGGGGTGTAGCCCGCAAACCACGCGCTCTTGTTGCCGTCGGTGGTTCCCGTCTTCGCGGCAGCCGGTCGGCCGAGCGCCAGAGCGGTGAAAGCCGTGCCGTTCGTGACGACCTTGGACAAGGCGTAGGAGACGGTGTTTGCAGTGTCGGCAGTGAACTGCGACGTGAGATCGGGGGAATGCTCGTAGAGCACGCCGCCGTTGCTGCCCATGACCCTCTTGACCACGGTCGGTGTAGATCGGATCCCGCTCGCAGCGAATGTTGCATAGGAGTTCGCCACATCAAGTCCTGACGGTGAGGCGGTGCCCAGCACGAAGGTGAGATCGAGATTCTCGAGGTTCAGGCCCGGAGTGTTCTCGGGGATGCCGGCGCGCAATGCGGCATCAGCCACGGAGTCGACGCCGATCTGGTCCTCGAGATTGACGTAGGCAGTGTTGACGCTGCGCTCGGTGGCAGAGAGCAGGTTGATGTATCCGTATGACTTGTCGCCATAGTTGGTGAGCGTGTAACCCTTGATGGTCTGCGGGGATGATCCGTCGTACGTCGATGTCAACGGGACCTGTTGGTCGATGGCTGCGGCAAGAGCGAATGGCTTGAAGGTGGAACCGGCCTGGGCAAACTGCCGGGTCGCATTGTTGATCTGATCGTCGATGTAGTCACGCCCGCCATACATGGCGATGACCTCGCCGGTGCCAGGCTGGACAGCCGCGAGTCCGATGCGCAGCCCGTCTGTATTCGACTGCGGCCCAACCTTCTTCACGGCCTTGATCGCTGCCTTCTCCGCGACCTGACTAAATGTTGAGGTGATGCGCAGGCCGCCACTTTGAATCTCTGCGTCGGAGAAACCGAGGGTGCGCAATTGATCGGTGACCGCATTGAGGAGGAAGCCTGTCTGGCCGCCGAGTCGATTGGTCGCCTTGACCTTCACGATCTCGGGGAAGACGGCGCTGCTTGCCTCTGCCTCGGTGATCCAGCCTTGCTGCACCATGCCGTCGAGCACGTAGGTCCAGCGCGCCTTCAACCCTGCGAGATTCTCCTCAGGCGCCAGGCCGCCGGGCGACTTGATGATCGAGGCGAGCATCGCGCTCTGAGAGAGCGTGAGCTCTGACGCTGGAACGCCGAAGTATGCACGCGCCGCGGCGTCGATTCCGTAGGCGCCTCTGCCGAAATAGATGGTGTTGAGGTAATCCTCGAGGATCTTGTACTTCGAGACGACTGTCTCTAACTTGAAGGCGAGCACTGCTTCTTTCACCTTGCGCGAGATGGCGCGCTCCTGAGTGAGGAAGGCGTTCTTCGCGTACTGCTGCGTGATGGTTGATCCGCCTTGCGTCGATCCACCGGTGAGGTTGTTGAGTACGGCACGTCCGATGCCGAGCGGCGAGATTCCGCCGTGCTCGTAGAAGGTGCGATCCTCCGCGGCAAGTACCGCTTCCTGGGTGCTCTTCGGGATGTCGGCGAGAGTGACACTTCGGCGCGTGGAATCACCGAGGCGTCCGAGCTCAGTCGTTCCGTCATTCCAGTACACGATCGTCGCCTGGCTGGTGGCGAGTTCATTCGGCGTCGGCACCGGGGTCAGGAAGACCAGGCCGATGAAGCCCACGATGCCGAGTACGACCAGGCCGACGGCGACAAGAATGGAGTTGCGGATCCAATGGCGCTTGGGTGCGGTGCTGGCGTTGCGCGATCTCGCGCCTTTCTTCGCCGGCTTCTGCTGGCTCACAGGCATCCTTTTGTCTGGCAGTGGGGAAGTGCTGACCGCGATCAGCTAGTCAAGGAGATCACGCGGGGTCGGTAAGGCCCTGCGCGGCACGCCGTCACCTAGGACGTATGTGGTGATCAGGAAGTTCCATGAGCAGCGCGGGCAGACCTCGACCACATAGACGTTGAAGGATCCGAACTTGGTGGCCATGGGAGCAAGTTCGTCTGTTGCGCGGATTCGGCCGGAGTACGGGCCCAGTTCATCGCCATAGACATAGGTAACGTGGACGAAGTCGTCGCATTTGCAGACCGGGCAGGGGCCGGGGGCCGGTTCACCATGGTTCTTGGCGGCCTTAAGCAGGTAGGCATCGGCGTCGCAGAACTCCGAGCTCAGGGCACCCCCGTTGAAGAGGGAATACAAGGCTCGCTGACGCGCCAGCACGTGGTCGACCACGCGCCGGGGGGCCGTGGGATCACGGACGATCTCCGGCTCGGCGAGCTCCGGCCGCGGCTTGGCTGACCCTCGGGTGCCCTTCGGGATCGAGCCACGCAGCGCGGTGCGTCCCCTGGGCTCGGCCATGAATTCACCCTATGACGGCAGCCACGGTGCGGCGAACTTTGTATTTATGCTTTTTCGATATATCGTCTTGCTTACTTAAACACTTCTGAAGGGGTATCCATGGGTCGCCGGGCAGATGTCCTCGAGTTCGCCGTCCTCGGCATGCTCGCTGACGGCCCCCTGCATGGCTACGAGCTGCGCAAGCGCCTGACCGCCGTCCTGGGCACCTTCCGCGCACTGTCCTTCGGCTCCCTCTACCCGGCCCTTCGCCGCCTCGAGGAGCGCGGGCTGATCGAGAACGTCGAGACCACCCCGGCCTTCGGCTCGTCCGCACCGCCCCTGGCCGCCAAGCGCGCCCGAGTCGTCTATGCCCTGACCACCGCCGGCCGCGAGGCCTTCGGCGAGTGGGTCGCGCAGCCCGGCCCCGATGCCTGGGAGGACGAGGGCTTCGCCGCCCATCTGGCCTTCTTCGCCAAGACCGAGGCCCGCGTGCGCCTGCGCATCCTCGAAGGACGCCGCTCCCGTCTCGAGGAGCGCCTGCAGTCGATGCGCGATGCGATCCGCCTGGGCCGCGAGCGCATGGACACCTACACGCTGCAGCTGCAGCAGCACGGCCTCGATGGCACCGAGCGCGAGGTCGCCTGGCTGACCGAGCTGATCCATCTCGAGCAGGCAGGCACCACCGACACGCTTCCCACCGCCGATCAGCTGATCGGCAGTTGATGCACGACCTCACGT
>JBPCSY010000087.1:0-3294 GCA_051006695.1 Candidatus Nanopelagicales bacterium | reverse complement strand
GGCTGCTGTGGTTCGTCAACACGCGGTTCTCGTGCCTGTCGACCCTGGACCTCAGCCACTCGTTCAACGCCGCCTGGATACCTGAGTGGATCGGCGGGCTGGCGGGGGAGGATCGCTGCCATCTCAACGGCATGGCGATGCGCGAGGGCAGGCCGGCCTACGTCACCTCTCTCGCCCGCACCGACGCCGCGCACGGTTGGCGGGAACACAAGGGCACTTCGGGAGTGATGGTCGAGGTCGCGACGAATCGCATCGTCACCGAAGGACTGTCCATGCCCCACTCCCCGCGGTGGCATGACGGTCGGCTCTGGGTGCTGCAGTCTGGTCTGGGCACGCTGTCGACCGTCGATATCGACTCCGGCGCGGTGACCCAGGTCGCGGAGCTCCCCGGATTCACCCGCGGACTGGCCTTCATCGGCCGCTACGCCCTCATCGGCCTGTCTCAGGTCCGCGAGTCCGTCTTCACCGGCCTGCCCATCACCTCACGCGCGGATGAGCGCAACTGCGGCGTCTGGGTCGTGGACACCCAGACGGGCCAGATCGTCGGGCTCCTGCGTTTCGAAGGGGCCGTGCAGGAGATCTTCGACGTCAAGGTGCTGCCCGGGATCACCTGGCCCACCATCATCACCGACCCCGAGGTGCTCGGGTCGGCGTTCATCCTCCCGCCCGAGACGCTGAGCCGGCTGGCTAGCGGCGAGAAAGCGCGACCTGCGCGAGGAGATGCGCACTGAGGATTGCCCCGACGGTGTGCAATGGGTGGCCGACATGGCGTGCAAGACTCCGGGGAGAGGCTCGACTTGGGTCAGATCCATGAGGGCTGGGAAGTTTCTTAAGTACCCCGCGTGGGGGTAGTGACGAAACTCGCTAGCCGGAGGCGATGTCTCGCAACTCCAGGCGGATGTCGGCGTCGAGTGCCTCCGCGAGTCGCATCATCGTCGCGGTGGTGGGAGAGAGGAGGCCACGCTCGATGCGACTGATGTCGGCCTGGGTGACTTCCGAGAGGTCAGACAACTGCTGCTGGGTGTAGCCACGTTGCACCCTCGCCTCGCACAGCATCTGCCCCACCGCATGCGCACCATGGAAGGCCCGCAGTGCTGCCCGGCCTTCCCGCGAGAGCCGCCCCTTCCGCTGCGCGGCGTACGCGTCGTACTTCTTGGACACGTCAACCTCCCTCGAGCAGAGTATGTGCTAAAACACATAACGTCCATTCCGTCTAGCGCCGCCGGTGAGCCCTCCATTGCTTGAGCCTTCGCTTGGCTTCTCGGATTTCACGTTGCTGCCGACGCCGACTGCTGTCAGATCCCTTGTCGTAACCGTCGAGGAGCAGGATCACCTTGCTGCCGTGGAAGGTCAGGAAGATACGGAGAAGAGAAGATACGGAGAAGAATGGGATCCGACCTCGCTAGGGCCACCTCACCGGCGTTGGCGTACATGTGGAGGATCTGGCGGGAACTGTGCCGAATGCGGAACTCATAGAGACCGTGGTCGATGTGGGTGAGCCACCGTGTGCCGAGTAGGTCGATTCCTCGGGGCTTGAGTACCCATGTGAGGGCCGCATCAACCGCCACAAACTGCTGATCTGTCAGCCCGTCGAGCCAGGATTCCACCGGGCAGTGACCAGCGTCATCCTCGAAGAGTTCTATGGTCCAGTCATCCAAAGCGCCCCCAGGCGGGTCACGGACGGCTCAGCTTCACGAGCGGCCACCGGTTGACTGCACCATTGATGACGAGGCGCATCAAGACCTGCTGGGCGGTTGTGGACAGGGCTCGAGTGGCAGCGCCGGTGGATAGCGAACGCCGCCCACGCGACAGTCAGCCGTTCAGGGGCACGGTCATGTGCTGGTACGGCAGGGTCCACGCGTCGGGGTAGAGCGAGGCCATGAGCAGGATGCCGACGCCCTGGGCCGCGCCGATGAAGACGTCGGCCTCCCACTCGCGACGCGGCCGGGTGGGATCCGCTTCCATGCGTGCCTTGATGACGTCGCTCATCGCGTGGGCGACGGATGCGCGCATCTCGGGGTCGTGCCAGGACAGTCGGTACTGCTCCAGGGAGAACGCTCGCAGGTGCTCTCTCCCGGGTCGCATGAGCTCTCTGTAGAGCAGGGCCTCGGCCGCGCCCGACGAGGCCACCTCAAGCATCTGGTCCCAGGCCTGCTCGTTGAGGTTGTACATCGCCTTGGTGAAGCGCGTGACGGTGTCGTTGAAGAGTTGCTTCTTGCTCGGAAAGCGGCTGAAGTCCAGGCCCTTGGTGCGCCCGGCCGCGCGGGCGATGTCATCGACCGTGGTGGCCTCGTATCCGTGGCGCCCGATCTCGTCGCGCGTGGCCTCCAGGAGCCGGTCGAGCAGGGCATCGCCCGTGTCGAAGTCGAAGACGCCGTCCCAGTGATCGAAATACACGTCCGGTGGGGTCTCGATCGACTCCGGAGCGGCGAGGGCCGCGCACATGCGATCCCATTCCGTCTTGAGCTGTAAGCGAGTCCCTTGCTGCCGACGCGCCTCCAGCATGGAGCCGAGTGCGGTGATCACCACGAAGGAACGCCGAGCCGCATTGGCCTTGCCGAGCCGGCGCGGGCTTGGGGTCAGCCACTGCGCGAGCGCGCCGCCCAAGGTCTCCTGCAGGGCACGGCGTACTTCCGCATCGAAGTTGCCCTCCACGAGCAACTCTGAGGCCGCCCGCATCGCCACGTCGGGTTCGACGAAGGGGCGCATCGCGCGTGAGAGCCGTTGGGGATCGGCATGACCCCCCGAGAGGAGACCGGCGGCATCGAGCACCTCCTGTAGGTCTGCCACGACCGGGCTGGCGAGCCGCTCCCGCCACACGCTCGCCCCGATCTCCGAGCGATTGGCGAAGCGAGCGGACACCGCGGGGTGGGACAGGCCGGCACGCTCGGCGACCCGAGCCGGGAGCAGCCCGGCCCAGCCATCGGTGGCGGTGATCTCGGTCGCGGCGTCCAGGATCCGCTCGTCGTTGCGGATCGACCGCGCCTGCCGCCGCACCTGCGGCCCCGCGGACGTCATGGGGGCGAATCTAGTCGCACCCGGCTCCGCGATTCGGGTAGACACCTCACCACCCCCTAGAGAAACTTAGGCTCAGTAGGAGCATACTCAGACTAAGAATTCCTGGCCAGACCGCGGCCAGCACGGCGATCGAGGGGATGGCGTGGGGCTGGGGTGGCGAGGGCGGACAGCGCTGGTGCTGTCCTGCGCCCTCTTCGGCCAGGTCGGTCTCGCAAGCGTGCCAGGGTCTGCCATGACAGCCTCGGCGGCCGAGGTCACTGCACCGCCGGCGACTGC
>JBPCSY010000086.1:0-6289 GCA_051006695.1 Candidatus Nanopelagicales bacterium | reverse complement strand
TCCTTCGCGAGCTGGCCGCTTTTCGGCCAACGTCGTGCCGTGGGTATCGGACGTGACGAGTTCGAGATTTCCGTCGCATTGAGCGACGGTGAATCGTCTGAGGTACTCGCCTACCTGCACGAGCCCGATGCGGCGGTGGTGAGCGCGGATGTCATCGATGCACTGTGCACCGGTGATCGGATACGCGTCGATGCCGACTCGCACTGGCTGACATCCGATGCCGCGACCGCACATCCCGCCCTGCGCAGCTTCAAGGTCAATCAGCAGGTCACTTCCGATGCACGCGCCTTGCGCCCGATCCTTCGCGACCTCGGCATCGGCGACCTGACAGTGAAGACCCGTGGGGTGGGCGTTGATGCGCAGAAGTTCCGGGCCTCACTCAAGCTAAGCGGGCCCCAGTCGGCCGTGCTCGTGATACTCGTGCGCGAGGGTAGGCAGCTGGCCTACCTCGTCACGCCACTGCAGAGCGAATAGCGGCGATCGCAGCCGCATCAGTGCCGCAGCAGCCGCCGACCCAGGTGGCACCGTGCTCGACCCATTCGACGGCGTTGCGCGCGATGTCATCGACGGTCACGCCGTTCCAGACCCCTGTCGCGGCATCCCACGTGCCGCCGGCATTCGGGTAGACGATGATCGGCAGTGACGTCCTCGCGGCGATGCGATCAATCAGCCCGGGCACGAATGCAGGGTCAGTGCAGTTGATGCCGATTCGCGTGATTCCGGGAATCAACTCGGCGGCACCTACCGCCTCCTCAATCGACTGCCCAGCGCAGGTGTGCGCGTCGTCCTTCGCACTGAAGGTGATCCAGGCCGGGATCGCACTGCCCTCGAGGGCATCGGCCAGGGCCTGCACCTCGAGCACATCGGGAATGGTCTCGATTGAGAGGTAGTCGGGGGCCGCCGAAGAGAGAAGGGCAATGCGCTCACGATGGAAGTCGGCGAGCTGCTCACGGCTGAGGCCGTAGTTGCCGCGGTACTCCGAGCCGTCATGCAAGATCGCACCGTAGGGCCCGACACTTGCCGCGACGATCGCGGTCGCATCTGCCTGGCGGGCCAGCTCGACACTGCGCACGAGCGCATGGTCGGCTTGCTGCGCAGTGAGCCCCGCTTCGACGAAGCCTTGCCGCGATACCTGGTAGCTCGCGGTGATGAGCACGTCGGCGCCGGCTTCGGCGAAGGCGCGATGCGCATCGACGATCGCGGTCGGCGACTCGAGCAGAGCACGCGCTGTCCAGAGAGTGCCGCTGATGTCGTGGCCCATCGATTCGATCTGGGTCGACATGCCGCCGTCGAGGATCCGCTCAGCCTTCATCGCGCACCACCACGGTCGAGACCGGCAGGACGGAGGTCGTCGGAAAGTCGAGGGTCGACGGCTGCGCGCCCTGACGCACCAACTTGGCTCCGACAGCGGCGATCATGTCTCCATTGTCGGTGCACAGCCGCGGGCTCGGCACGCGCAGGGTGATGCCGGCGTTAGCGCAGCGCTCCTCGGCGAGGGCGCGCAGTCGGCTGTTCGCGGCTACGCCGCCGCCGATCACCAGGTACTGGGCGTCATTCGCCAGACAGGCCGCAACCGCCTTGCGGGTAAGCACGTCGACCACGGCCTCCTGGAATGAGGCCGCCACGTCAGCGATATTGATCGACGTGCCCGCCGCTTTCTCCTTGGTGATCCAGCGAGCGACCGAGGTCTTAAGGCCCGAGAACGAGAAGTCGAACTCGTGTTCCGCCATGTCGTGCGAGGCAGTGAGGCCGCGAGGGAAGGCGATGGCAGAGCCATTGCCCTCGCGCGCAACGCGATCGATGTGCGGCCCGCCAGGAAAGGGCAGGTCGAGCAGGCGCGCGACCTTGTCGAAGGCCTCGCCCGCGGCATCATCGAGAGTTGCGCCGAGCGGAGTGATGTCCTGCGCATCGTCGCGCACGAGCAGCAGTGACGAATGACCGCCCGAGACGAGCAGGCCGATCGCCGACTCGGGCAGCGGGCCGTGCTCGAGCTCATCGACGACCACGTGACCGGCCAGGTGATTGACCGCATAGATCGGGATGCCCAGCGCTACGGCGAGCGCCTTCGCCGATGCCGTGCCGACGAGCAATGCGCCGGCAAGACCGGGGCCGGCAGTCACCGCGAGTGCGTCGACGTCGGAAAGCCGAACACCCGCCTCGGCGCAGGCCCGCTCGATCGTGGGAACCATGGCCTCGAGATGCGCGCGACTAGCGACCTCGGGCACGACCCCGCCAAAGCGCGCGTGCTCCTCGACACTCGAGGCCACGGCATCGACCAGCAGGGTCGAGCCGCGCACGATGCCGACGCCGGTCTCGTCGCACGAGGTCTCGATGCCGAGGACGAGGGGCTCACTGCTCATGGCTCACCTCGCTCAGCGGCATGGGGCAACGGACGCAGGCGCATGATCCGTGCATCGACTCCGGTCGCGTAGTAGTCGCGGCGCGTGCTGATCGCCTCGAAGCCGAAGCGCTTGTACATCGCGATCGCACTGGCATTGTCGGAGCGCACCTCGAGCAGCAGCTGCGAGCAGTCATGGCGCACCGCGATGGCAATGAGCTGCTCGAGAAGGAGCCGACCGACTCCCCTGCCCTGCGCCGCCGGCGAGACTGCGATGGTCTGCACATCAGCATCGGGGGCTAGCAGGTAGGCACCCGCGTAGCCGATGATCGCGCCATCGTTCTCGGCGACCACGTACTCGCGCGTCGACTGCGCAAGCTCTCCCCAGAACTGCTCAGCAGTCCACGGGTCGACCTCGAATACTTCCGTCTCGATGCCGTGCACGGCCTGGATATCGGGCCAGCGCATCGGGCGCAGGGCGATGTCGCTCATGCGGCACCGCCGGGGGCCACGGCATCGGGGCGACGGATGTAGAGCGGCACGGGCGCAAGCAGGCGCGATCCGCGCACCGAGTCAGCAGTCGCACCGGAGTCGTCGCCGTGCACCGAGAGCGAAATATCGGTCGTGGCGACGGATTCCCCTGCCTCGAGATAGGCACCGGCCAGTCGGGCGATCACCGCAGCGCGCGGGCGCAAGGGCTCGCCCGAGGTGTCGGCCAGCTCACCGAAGCGCGGCAGCGCAGCTGTCTGGGCATCGAGCTCATCGATTCGGCTGACGCGGGGGCCGTCGAGGCGACGGCGGTTGCGGTCGTAGCGCGCCCAGTAGGCCTCTTTGCGCCGCGCATCGGCGGTGGCCAGGAAGTCGCCTTCGCACGAGACCTGCGCGGCGATCGCGTCGAGGGAGCAGATGCCGACAACCGGAACTGACCACGCCAGGCCCAGCACCTGCGCGGTCGTGATACCCACGCGCAGGCCGGTGTACGGGCCGGGGCCGACCCCGCAGGCGATCAATTCAGGTCGCAGGCCCTCATCGAGCACTTCGCGAAGCAGCACGGCCAGCACCTCGGCATGGCGACGACCGTCGAGTACTTCGCGCGCGATAACCGTGTCACCGTCGACGAGGGCGACCGACGAGAGCTCCGATGACGTGTCGATGCCGAGGATCCTCATGCGAGCAATCCCTGCAGCGCGGCGGTATCCCAGCGCGGGCCGAAGCCCTCGACACTCATCACTCGGGTCTCGTCGTCATCTGAGACCGAACGCACTATGGTGATCACGACACGATCCTCGGAGAGTTGCTCGACCTTGCCCTCCCACCACTCGACGACTGTAATAGCCATGGCGAGATCGGAGTCGAGATCGAGGTCATCGAGCTCGAGTGAGGAGCCGAGTCGGTAGGCGTCGACGTGCACGAGGTCAGGGCCGGCAGTCGTCGGATAGACGCGGGCGATCACGAAGGTCGGGCTCGTGACCTGGTCGCTCACGCCCAGACCCGCGCCCATGCCCTGCACGAAGGTGGTCTTGCCCGCGCCGAGATCACCGCTCAAGATCACGAGATCGCCGGGGCGGCAGCAGCGCGCGACATGGGCCCCGCGATCGCGCATCGCCGAGCCGGTGGGAATGGTGATCGAGGTCATGCGACCGGCTGAGCCGACATCGCGATATCGCGCTGCACGCGATCGAGCAGTTCGATGAGAAGGTCATCGACTTGGTCGGGATGCTCGAGGGTGAGCATGTGACCTGCATTCGGCAGCACCACGAACTCGGCGCCGGGAATTCCCTCGACGATCAGTGTGCTGTTCTCGAGTGGAACGAGGCGATCGGCGTCGCCGGCGATGATCAGCACCTCGGCGCCTTGGAACACGGGAAGAACATCACGCTTGTCATGATCCTGCAGCGCAGGAAGGAACTCGGCCATGACGTCGATCGGGGTTCCGGAGATCATCTCGGCGACGAACTTGCCGGCAGCATCAGGCGCGGTCGAGCCGAAGGAATACAGGCGGGTGATGAGCAGCGCGAGATCATTGCCGCTGCGTCGGGCTCTCTCGACGACGTCCTTGCGCTTGGCGAGCGAGGCGAACACATGAGGGGCCACGCGATGCAGCATCGGGCCGACAAGCGGCAGGCCGAGTGAGCCGTTCTCGATCGAGGTCGGCGTGGTCGCAATGAAAGCGACGCCGTAGACGCGATCCTCGATGAGGCCGGGGCGAATGTCGGCCAGCGCCATGAGGGTCATGCCGCCCATCGAGTGACCGATGAGCATCAGCGGGCCGGTCGGGGCCATGGCCTCGATCACGGTCTCGAGATCGCGACCGAGCTGGTCGATGTGATGTGAGTCGAAGTCAGCGCGCCCTGACCGGCCGTGACTGCGCTGGTCGTAGAACACGAGCCGAGCACGACCTCTCAGCGCCTGGCGCTGGTAATGCCAGGAGTCGAGGGTCAGGCCATAGCCATGCGAGAACACGATGGTGAGCCCAGTGTCGGTCTCGGGATCAGCCTCGTCGACCTCGACATGCAAGGTGACATTGTCATCGGCGATGACCTCGTAGACCGTGCCGCGCAGTGAGCCGAGCTCGCTCTCATCGACATCGGGTCGAGCAGAGCGCGCGAGCACTGCTCGTTCGACGACCGCGCCGACGGCAGCTCCGGCAGCCAGGACTCCCGCGGCAAGCAGCCCGCCGCCTGCGACGCGCAACGCGCTTCCGAGGTCATTACCCATGTCGACGGCTCACGACTCGTATACCCGCGGCACGCGGGGCGCGATGCGCGTGATGACCTCGTAGCCGATGGTGTCGGCATGCTCGGCCCAGATCTCAGCAGGGTCGCCGTCGCGGCCGAAGAGCACGACGTTGTCGCCTACGACAAGACCATCGGGATTCTCGCCGAGATCAACCATGAACTGGTCCATCGCCACGGTGCCGACGATCGGGTACGTGCGACCGTTGACACTCACGTTAGCGCGATTGCTCGCGCTGCGCGGCACGCCATCGGCGTACCCAATCGGGATGAGCCCGATGAGAGTCGACTCTGCTGCCGTCCAGGTCTCGCCATACGAGACCGAGGCACCGGCCTTGATGCGCTTGATGCCGGCGATCTTTACGCGCAGGGTCATGACCGGTCGGAGGCCGAGATCGGCGGCAGTGCCCATCTCGGGGTTAGGCGAGACACCATAGATGCCGATGCCCACCCGCACGATGTCGTACTGGCAATCGGGATGAGCGAGCACGGTGGCTGTGTTTCCGAGATGGCGCAGCAGGCCGGTAAGCCCCGCGCTCTCGGCCGTGGCAATCGCTCGCTCGAAGACCGCGCGCTGCGCGGCAACTGACGTGGAGCCCACGACATCGGCACTCGACAGGTGCGACCAGATGCCGACGACCTCGAGATCATCGCTCGATGCGAGGGCAGCAATGACCTCAGCCCAGTCGTGCTCGGGTACGCCATTGCGCGACAGACCCGTGTCGACCTTCAGGTGCACGCGAGCACGGTGACCTTGAGAGCGTGCCGCCGTGGCGATCTCCTCGAGGGCAGCCAGGCTCGAGACCGAGAGGTCAATGTCGGCCTCGACACATGCCGAGATGTCGGGGTCGCCCGCGGCCCAGAGCCAGGCGAGGATGCGACCGCTATCGCCGGCGGCACGAAGCTCGAGTGCCTCACTCGGCAGGGCCACGCCCAGCCAGCTCACGCCGGCCTCGCGCGCCACGCGTGCCAGGGGCACCATGCCGTGGCCATAGCCCTCGGCCTTGACCACGGCCATGAGCTCGGCGTCGCCGGCACGGGCGGCCATCACACCGAGGTTGTGATGCGCCGCCGCGAGGTCGATGACCGCTGCAGCCCGGGGCATGTGCCTATTCTCCCCTACTCGCCTCATGGGCAGTCGCCCGCAAGGCCGCCAGGGCGTCAGGAGTGAATTCCGCGATCTCGACCGCCGTGATGGGCGAGGCCACCTCGGCAG
>JBPCSY010000085.1:0-4642 GCA_051006695.1 Candidatus Nanopelagicales bacterium | reverse complement strand
AGTGGTCTCGCCCAGCAGCTTGAGCAGGACGACTTGCTCCTCGAGGGCCTCGAGCACCGACTGAAGGTTGATGGGAAGGCCATCGCCGCGACGAGTGAGATTCGCGGTACCGCCGATCATCACGCGCTGATCGGACTTCTCGACGGCGAGCTCCATGACGCTCGCGGCCACCGCAGTGACGAATGCACGATCGTGGGTCTCGAAGGAATCGACGAAACCTGCGAGTAGCTCGGGTACATCGACGAAGCGGCGACCGCCAATGACGAGGGCAATGCGCGCCCGCACGTCGGCGACCAGGGTCTCCTCGATAGGAGCCGCGGTGTCGATACTGCGCTGATCAACTCGGCCGGTGTCGGCGATGAGCACGACGAGAACTCGCGTAGTGCTCAGTGAGACGACCTCGACGTGGCGCACGGATGAGCGAGAGAGAGTCGGATACTGCACGAGCGCGACCTCGCGGGTGACCTGCGAGAGCAGGCGAACCGTGCGGGCCATGACGTCATCAAGGTCTACGGCGTCCTCGAGGAAGCTCTGGATGGCCTTGCGCTCGGCGGAGGTCAGCGGCTTCACGGCGGAGAGCCGGTCGACGAACATCCGGTAACCGAGATCGGTGGGCACGCGGCCGGCCGAGGTGTGCGGCTGCGTGATGTAGCCCTCGTCCTCGAGTGCAGCCATGTCATTGCGAATGGTCGCGGGCGACACACCCAGGTTGTGGCGCTCGACGAGGGCCTTGGAACCCACCGGCTCCGGGGTGGTGACGTAGTCGTCGACGATGGCACGCAGCACGGCAAGGCGACGATCCTCGAGCATGGGCACCTCCTCGCCTCACCCCGAGCATTGGCACTCGGAGTTCCTGAGTGCCAATCCTACGCAGTCAGGGGCAATTCGGCCTACGCGGCGAGCGGGATACCCAAGGAGGTAGCTGCGCGGGCAAGGCGGTGATCGAAGGTCGCGATTGCGTAGCCCGTCTCAAGCGCGGCATCAAGGGCGCAGCAATCCGGAATTGCGAGCCCGGTGGCAGCACGAAGTCGAGCAATCCGAGTGGGAGCGTGAAGATCCACGGGCATGGTCTCGACGCCTGAGCCAGCGATAGCCCTTGCCGCCTCTGATTCCTTGCCCCGCCGTGACGGTCCGACCAGTACCTCCGCGAGATTGATGGGGTGCACCATGGCGCCCTGCCCTAGATCGCATCTCACGAGGAGCGACCTGGCCTCCAGGTGGTGGAGGTCGGACGGCGATAAAGCAGCAATGAGCACGCTCGCATCAAAGACGATCACGGCCTGCCATCCCAATCCTTGCGAAGTTCCTCGAGGTAGCCCGGCGGGTAGCAATCGGCGAACTGCGTCGTCAGGTCGTGCAGCGCCAACAGTCGAGCAGTTCGGCGTTCGACCGCGGAATCCGCACGGGCCGCAAAGCCCTCAAGTGCCAGTCGAGCGAGGACCTGCGACCGCGGCTCATCGGGGGCCTTGGCGCACGCCGCATCGAGGGCGGCTGTGAGCTCAGGAGTCTCGGTGACCTGGAGGCGCGGCTTTGTCGTCGGCATGACGTGAGAGTACCACCATATGCTCGGTGGTACACCTAGCCGAGGAGTTCGCGCACCACACCATCAGCGAGCAGGCGTCCAGAGTCGGTGAGCTTCACACGACCAGCCAGCAGTGCCTCGCCATCGAGCAGTCCACGACCGACAAGGGCAGCGGCGGCGGTGCGCGACTCAGTGGGAATCGCGGAAGCAGGCATGCCTTCGGCCAGGCGCACGCCGAGCATCACCGCCTCGGTCTGCATCTGTTCGGCAGTGAGCACCTCACGATCGGCAGCCGGTGAGGCACTCTGACCGAGTGCCTCGGCGTAGGTCGCCGGGTGCTTGTGATTCCACCAGCGCTCCCCCGCGATATGACTGTGCGCGCCAGGGCCGATGCCCCACCAGTCGGTATTTCGCCAATACGCCAGGTTGTGCCGGCATTCGCCTCCGGGCTTTGCCCAGTTGGACACCTCGTACCAGTCGAAGCCGGCTCCACGAAGCGACGAGTCGACGATCTCGTATCGGGCAGCAGCGATGTCATCGTCCGGTTCGGCGATTTCGCCACGAGCGACCTTGCGCGCGAGAGGCGTGCCCTGCTCGACGATCAGCGAATAGGCAGAGACGTGATCGACTCCAGCGTCGAGCACCTCATCAAGGGAACGCCGAAGATCGTCGTCGCTCTCACCAGGCGTGCCGTAGATGAGATCGAGAGTCACGTGCTCGAAGCCGGCCTCTCGCGCGGCGCGCGCCATGGCCGAGCTGCTGCCTGGGGTATGCGTGCGCTCGAGCACCTGCAGCACATTCGAAGCAGAGCTCTGCATTCCCAGCGAGATGCGGGTGAATCCGCCCTCGCGCAGCGCGGCAAGCTTCGCAGCATCGACGGAATCAGGATTCGCCTCGGTGGTCACCTCAGCGCCGACAGTCAAGCCGAACCCCTCGCGGATGGCAGCGAGAATCTCGTTCAGCGCATCAGCCTCGAGCAGGGTCGGGGTGCCGCCACCGAAGAACACCGTGTCGACCTCGCGGTCACCGGCGATGCTGCGCGCATGGCGAATCTCGTCGATGAGCACTTCATGGAATGTGTCACGCGTGACTGACGTGCCGAGCTCGGTCGCCGTATAGGTATTGAAGTCGCAGTATCCGCAGCGACTGGCGCAGAACGGAACGTGGACGTAGATGCCGAAGGGCACGAACTACTTCTTGGCGCCCGGCGCATCGGAGGTCGACAGGGCGGCGATGAATGCCTCCTGCGGCACCTCGACGCGGCCGACCATCTTCATGCGCTTCTTGCCTTCCTTCTGCTTCTCGAGCAGCTGGCGCTTACGGCTGATATCGCCGCCGTAGCACTTGGCAAGGACGTCCTTGCGAATCGCGCGAATGGTCTCGCGAGTGATGACGCGCGAGCCGATAGCCGCCTGGATCGGCACCTCGAACTGCTGCCGCGGGATGAGCTCCTTCAACTTGGCCGTCATCATCGTGCCGTAGGCCATGGCCTTATCGCGGTGGACGATTGCACTGAAGGCATCGACTGCATCGCCGTGGAGAAGGATGTCGACCTTCACGAGGTCGGACTCCTCCTCGCCCGTCAATTCATAGTCGAGTGACGCGTAGCCGCGAGTCTTGGACTTCAACTGATCGAAGAAGTCGAAGACGATCTCGGCCATGGGCCCGGTGTAACGCAGCTCGACGCGATCCTCGGAGAGGTAATCCATGCCGAGCATGGTGCCGCGGCGTTGCTGGCAGAGCTCCATGACCGTGCCGACGAACTCGGTGGGCAGGATGATGGTGGCCTTGACGACCGGCTCAAAGATGTGAGCGATCTTCTGGTTCGGGAACTCACTCGGGTTCGTCACGATCATCTCGTTGCCGGTCTCATCGATGAGGCGGTAGATGACGTTGGGTGCCGTCGAGATGAGATCGAGATTGGCCTCGCGCTCCAGGCGCTCGCGCACGATCTCCATGTGCAGCAGGCCCAGGAAGCCGCAGCGGAATCCGAAGCCGAGGGCAAGGGATGTCTCAGGCTCGTAGACCAGTGCCGCATCGTTGAGCTTGAGCTTGTCGAGCGCATCGCGCAGCTCCGGATAGTCGGAACCATCGATCGGGTACAGGCCCGAGTAGACCATCGGCTTCGGATCGCGGTAGCCGCCGAGCGACTCGGTCGCGCCCTTCTGCGCCGAGGTAATGGTGTCGCCGACTCGTGACTGGCGAACGTCTTTCACGCCAGTGATCAGGTAGCCGACCTCGCCGACACCCAGACCCTTGCAGACGATCGGCTCGGGGCTGATGATGCCGACCTCGAGCAGCTCGTGGATCGCGCCGGTCGACATCATCTCGACCTTCTCGCGAGTACCGATGCGTCCGTCAACAACACGTACGTAGGTAACGACACCGCGGTAGGTGTCATAGACCGAGTCAAAGATCATCGCGCGCGGCGGTGCATCGGCATTGCCGATCGGCGCAGGCACGGTCTCGACCACGCGCTGCAGAACTTCCCTCACGCCAAGACCGGTCTTCGCGGAGGTGAGCAGCACATCGGACGGATCGCAGCCGATGATGCGCGCGAGCTCTGCTGCGTACTTCTCGGGCTGCGCCGCGGGGAGGTCGATCTTGTTGAGTACCGGAACGATCATGAGGTCGTTCTCGAGTGCCAGGTAGAGGTTGGCCAGGGTCTGGGCCTCGATGCCCTGAGCAGCATCGACCAGGAGGATCGCGCCCTCGCAGGCGGCCAGGGAGCGAGAGACCTCGTAGGTGAAGTCGACGTGAGCGGGGGTGTAGATCATGTTCAGGACGTAGTCGACCCCATCAGCGGCCACGAAGGGCAGGCGCACGGCCTGGCTCTTGATCGTGATGCCCCGCTCGCGCTCGATATCCATGCGGTCGAGGTACTGGGCCCGCATCTGACGGGGATCGACCACGCCCGTCTCCTGCAGCATCCGGTCGGCCAGGGTGGACTTCCCGTGGTCGATATGAGCGATGATGCAGAAATTCCGGATCACCGACGGATCGGTGGCACCAGGCTGCTGGACAGGCACGGATGTCCTCACGAAAGGGGCCCCCGAGGGGGCCACAGGGGCCAATTTGGGTCTGGGGCCAGCCTACGGCTAATCTAGGAGGCCGTAACAC
>JBPCSY010000084.1:0-2631 GCA_051006695.1 Candidatus Nanopelagicales bacterium | reverse complement strand
CGTCGACATTGGCATCGGAGTCGTCGTAGTTGATCGCGTTAGCGATCAGCATGATCGAACCATCGGCGTGATCGACCACGGCCAGATCGGTCGCGAGCAGGAACGACATGTCGGGGAGGCCGAGCTCATCGGGATTCGCATCGGGGATGCGCTCCCAGCTGCGCACAGTGTCGTAGGCCAGGTAGCCCACCATGCCGCCTGTCAACGGAGGCAGGCCCTCGATCGGCAGGGTATGCAGCAAGTCGATCGCATCGCGCAGCACTTCGACCGGAACATCACCCTCTGGCACGCCATGCGGAGCGCGGCCGAGCCAGACGGCACGGCCATCGCGCTCGGTGAGCATCGCGGCGCAGCGCACGCCGATGAAGGAGTAACGCGACCACGAGCGACCCTGTTCGGCGGATTCGAGCAGGAAGGTGCCGGCCCGATCACCGCAGAGCGTGCGAAACAGCCCGATGGCACTCTGCCCGTCAGCGAGCAGCCGGCGCACGACCGGGATCACCCGTCGCGAGGTGGCCAGGGATCGAAACTCAGCGAGATCAGGAGTCACGACTCCCATGGGAACGGTCACTGGCCTGCGATCGTCAGCGAGAGGGCATCGAAGCAGGTGCGATCACCGGTGTGGCAGGCGCCGCCGGTCTGGTCGACGAGAAGAAGCAGGGTGTCGCCATCGCAATCGATGCGCACCTCGCGCACGAACTGGCGGTTGCCCGAGGTCAGGCCCTTGACCCACTGCTCGCCGCGACTGCGGGAGTAATAGGTGGCCTCGCCGGTAGCCAGCGTGCGCTCGAGCGCGGCCTGATCCATCCAGGCCATCATCAGCACCTCATGGGTATCCCACTGCTGGGCGATCGCGGGCACGAGACCCTGATCATTGAAGTTCACCCGGGTGATGAAGTCTTGGGACATGGGGACATTCTGCCGTCCCGCGATGAGGACGCGACCCTCGCCTCGCTAAAGACGAACGGGGATGCCCGAGGCGGCCAGCTCGCCCTTGACCTCGGCGATCGAGAGCGTGCCGAAGTGGAAGATGCTCGCGGCGAGCACCGCATCGGCGCCTGCCCGCACGGCCGGCGCGAAGTCGGCGAGCTTGCCGGCCCCGCCGCTGGCGATCAGCGGCACCGAGATCTCGCGGCGCACCATCTCGATCAGCTCGATGTCGTAGCCCGCCTTCGTGCCGTCGGCATCCATCGAGTTGAGCAGGATCTCGCCGGCGCCATGTGCCGTGCCGTCGATGGCCCATTGCACGGCATCAATGCCGGTGCTCGTGCGGCCACCATGCGTCGTGACCTCGAAGCCGCTCTGCGTAACAACCCCGGGCGGGCAGCGCCGGGCATCAACGGAGAGCACGACACATTGCGAGCCGAAGCGATCAGCGGCCTCGCGCAGCAGCAGCGGGTTCGCGATCGCTGACGTATTCACGCTCACCTTGTCAGCGCCCGCGCGCAGCAGGCGATTGAAATCCTCGACCTCGCGGACTCCCCCGCCGACAGTCAGCGGGATGAAGACGGTCTCGGCCGTGCGCGAGACGACGTCATAGGTCGTCGAGCGATCTGAGCTGGAAGCAGTGATATCGAGGAACACGAGCTCATCGGCGCCGGCGAGGCCGTAGGCTGTAGCGAGTTCGACAGGGTCACCGGCATCACGAAGCTCGGTGAAGTTGACGCCCTTGACCACTCGACCTGCGTCGACATCAAGGCATGGGATGACTCGGACAGCGAGGCTCACGGCTGCGGAGGACCCCAGGTGTAGGGGTCGTAACGCGGCTCGACGGCAGCAATCGCCTCGACGAGAGTGAAAGCTCCGTCATAGAGCGCGCGGCCCACGATCGCGCCCTCGATGCCCTGCGGCACCATCTCGGCGAGCTTGTGGAGGTCTTCGAGCTTCGAGATGCCACCCGAGGCGATAACCGGCTTCGAGGTGCGAGCGCAGACATCGCGCAGCAGGTGCAGGTTCGGCCCGTGCATCGTGCCGTCCTTGTTGACGTCGGTCACGACATAGCGTGCGCAGCCGGCCGCATCGAGACGCTCGAGGGTCTCCCAGAGATCGCCGCCATCCTGAGTCCAGCCGCGAGCCGAGAGTGTCGTGCCGCGCACATCGAGGCCGACAGCGATCTGCTCGCCGTGCTCGCGAATGACCTTTTCCGTCCACTCCGGATCCTCGAGGGCTGCGGTGCCGAGGTTCACGCGAGTGCAGCCGGTGGCCAGAGCAGCCTTGAGCGACTCGTCATCGCGAATGCCGCCGGAAAGCTCAACGCGCACATGCGAGCGCACATCGCTCACGACCTGCTTGAGCAGGCCGGCATTGCTGCCACGGCCGAAGGCCGCATCGAGATCGACGAGGTGAATCCAGGTTGCGCCCTGCTCCACCCACGCACGGGCAGCATCGATCGGAGAACCGTAGGACTTCTCACTGCCCGCCTTGCCCTGGACAAGGCGCACAGCCTTCCCATCGGCGACGTCGACCGCGGGCAGGAGCTCGAGCCGGGAGGGCTTAGTCACGACCACCACCTTATGGCGTCACCCACGAGGCGAACGCTCCTGGTTCGAACCAGATGCCGCCACTAGCGGGCAGCGCTGCTCCACCGCGAGGCATTGGAGTCGTACCAGAGCACTCGATTGCACACCGGCC
>JBPCSY010000083.1:0-5336 GCA_051006695.1 Candidatus Nanopelagicales bacterium | reverse complement strand
CGGCAGCTGCCGTCCCCTCGTCGAAGCTCACGCTTGCCCCGAGCCTGACGGACGACCTCGGCGGGCCGCCGGTGTTCAGCACGGTGGCCGGTGGCGTGGCCCGGCCGTGGGTGTACGCCGGTGCGCCCGAACGCGACCCCTGGATGCAGGAGGACCTCGCGCCGTCAGACCCGCAGCACCCCTTCGCCATCGGCATTGCGCCGACGCTGATCGGCAAGCCTGTGCCCGCGGGATACGTGAGCGTCGATGGGGCCGAGGTGAATGCGCTTCCCGGCGAATCCGCCCTTCAGCTTCTCGTAGTCGAGCGTCCGACGCCAGGATGCGACGGCACCTCGCCGGGGCTCGTGACCGGCAATGGAGTGGTGAGCGGCTCCGTTCTCTGGGAGCGAGGCCGGGCGGCGGTCGGCGCAACCACTCGCGGTTGGGCGATTGTTCCGAAGTCCGATGACTACGCAATCTTTTGCGCGGTCTCCGCTTCCTGACCTCCTCTTAACATTCACGAGGTCATTCGCTGATCTGAGTTCGGGATAGTGCTCTCACGAACGTCCGATACGAGGAGCAGAGAACATGAGCGACAACAGCAACGACACGACCACTCCGCAGGAGCCGATTCCTGCCCAGCCAGGCGAGCCGATCACTCCCGCAACTCCCCTTCCGGCCGCGGCCGCACCGACTGAGAAGGGCAAGGGCGTGCGCACCCTCGTGATTGCCGGCGCCTCGGCAGTCGTGGGCGCAGTGCTCGTTCTCGTAGGTGGCGCCGTCGGCTACTCGATCGGCCAGCATGACGGTGACAACCACCGCAGTGCCGAGTGGAACGTCGCGGCAGACCGCAATGGGCAGCAGGGCAATGAGTACGGCAATGAGTACGGCAATGAGTACGGCAACGAGTACGGCAACGAGAACGGCGATGCCTACGGAGACGGCCCGATGATGGGGCACGGTGATGAGTACGGCATGAATCACGATGGAGGCTCCATGGGCGGTCATGGTGACGGCGGAATGATGCCGGGCCAGGGCGACATGGACATGCGCGGCCAGCAGGACGGCTCGGGCAACGGTCCGATGATGCAGGGCAATGGCATCCAGGATTTCCTGGACCAATTGCAGGGCGGCGCCGGTCTCACTCCTGACCAGCAGCAGTTCCTCGATCAGCTCAAGGGCTTCGTCGGAGGCATGCGCAATCAGATGGGCTGACACCCGTCAGTGCTCTTCGGCATCACAAAGGCGAGGCGGTTCTCCGCCTCGCCTTTGTCGATAGCTGCGCGCGCTATTCCTTGGGGTGCGATGGATCCGGTGCAGCCGGTGCCTGGCCATCCAGGCGCGCCTCGAGCTGAGTCACCATCGACTTGAGCTCGGCAAGCTGATCAAGAATCTGCTGCTGCGGCGACTCGGGCTGGGGAGCGCCGGTGTTGCCCTTCTTGACCAGGGTCGAGGCGAAGGTCGCTGATACGACGCCGAGCACGCTGATACCTACGAACATGATCGCGACGGCGTAGCCTCGCCCCAGGGCAGTCACGGGGACGAAGTCTCCGTAGCCAACTGTCGTGATGGTCTCGAAGCCCCACCACACCGCATCGCCCAGGCTGGTGATCTCCGCGCCTTGTGCGCCGCGCTCCGCATTGAGCACCATCAGTCCGCCGACCCAGACGATCAGGATCACGGCGACAATGCCCGAAGCGATAGCGCTACCGGACAGCAGGCCCTTAGCGGAGATGATGCCGCCGCCAGTGAAAGCGCGAAGTGCTCGTAACGCACGAAGCTGCGGGATCACCACGGTCACGGTGTCGAGCCAGTTCTTGCGGAAGAAGTGAGTGCGCGGCGAGGTCATGCAATAGCGGAACAACAGGTCGATCGCGAAGAGCAGCCAGAGGAACTTGCCAAAAAGATCCAGCCACGTATACCAAGTAGCTCCGGGGTCATGCCAGATCGACTGAATGGAGTACGTGAAGAGGTAGACCAACGCGAGCGTGGACAGCAGCCCTGTAGTCCGCGCAAGGTAGGCCTTGAGCCACACCTGGCGACGGGAGACAGCGGTATCAGTCGTGGACATGGGCGCAATCGTAAGAGAGCGAGATCTTCAGCGTGACACTAGGAAGGAATGCGGATCTTGAAGACGTGCGTCCAGCCCTTGGATCCGAGATTCGTCGAGATCGCCTGGCCGACGGCGCCTGCGTACTTCCCGGAACCGCCGATCACCGGACGCACGACTCGAGCGCCATCAGCGAGGGTGGCGCCGGCCGCGGGGTAGATCGCGATTCCGCCGATGATGAGTTGGTTCTCGGAGGTACCGAAGACGAAATTGAGGTCCGAGGCCCGGATCTCCTGTCCGCCCGGGATGCCGACATCGAGGGTGGTGAGGGTGCCCGTCATGTACTGGCCGTCGGCTGCGACGCCGTTCACCGCGATTGGCATGGTGAAGTAGCGCACGGTGCCGATCCCTGAGCCGGTGACCGCCGTCGGCACAACCGGCTGGTGGTAGACGGTGACCGTCGTGATCCCGGTGTGCGAGGAGGCCTGCGCGGGAGTTCCGAGGCCGACCAGGGCGAGCAGGCCGAGGAACAGGGCTACCAGGGTGCGCGTCGTCTTCATGGGCGCAGATTAGTCGACCCTTTGTGGTCGCGCCTTACTCGCCTGAGGCCCGCGGTGCACCTGGAATTCCGGGTTCACGTTTGTGCATGTTGCTCAGGGCCACCAACCCGAGGCCTAGTGTGAGGGGGTGAATCCATCCTTCCGCGTCACCAAGCGCGCTCTCGGTGCAATGTCAGCCCTTCTCCTCCTCGCCTTGGTGCCGCTCACCTCGCCGTGGAGCCCGGCATCCGCTGCCTCCTCAAATCCCCAGAAGCCAAGTGCGACCAGTGCGCCGCCGGCGAATACGAACGCGGCCAAACTGAACGCCGCGCAGCTCGCCTCGACGGGGATCGTGGCCGCTGGCAATGGCACTGTCGGTGTCCAGCAAGTGGTGTCAGTCGTGGCACCCAAGCTTCATGACACGGTCGTGACTGTCACGGCCTCGCTCGCCTACCTCAATGACACGCTCACCATCACGCTCAATTCGAAGGGCCAGGGGCACACCACCTGGACCCCCGAAGCCGCTGGTCCGTGGCTGCTCGCCGCAGATTCGAGCCTGGGTCTCGCATCCTCGCGACCGACCATCGCGGCCGTGCCCACCATGACCGAGATCTTCGTTCCCGACAAGGCCACGCGATTCCAGCCAATGTCATTGACAGCCACGGTCACATCAGGAGCGGGGGATGCACTGGTAGTAGGCACTGTCACCTTCTACGAGGCCTACCTCGGCAGACTTGGTGCATCGGAGGTCACTACCCTGCCCGGACAACGTGGCATTGCCAGCTTCAGCTGGACGCCCCCGGCTGAGGGTTCCTATCAGTTCATTGCCAAGTTCGAGCCGACTCCCGACGATCAGTCCGGAGCTGAAGCAGTGTCAGCCTCGCAGTCGGAATACAGTCCGCTCAAGGTCGTCACGCACCCGACTGCCATTCAGCTGCTCATGCCGCCGGTGATGCGCATCGGCCACCCATCCCTCGTCATGGCCGTTCTGCCGACGAGGTATACCGGCACTGTGAGCCTCGTCGTCGATGGCCGCGAAGTCTCGCCGGCGCGCCAGGCGGTCAACGGGTACACGGCCTTCAGTTGGGTTCCGACTCACACGGGCCTCACGTACGTCACGCTCGAGCTCATCGCTGGTGAACTCCCCCGAAGTGATCGTGAGGTCACGCAGACCGTGAACGTGCAGCCGCAATTACTCCCGAATCCGATCTCGGTCAGCCCCGTCATAGCCGGAGCCGCGGGTACTCCCTGGGCCGATCAGGATGTCTTGTCGTACCCGGCAGGTAGCCGCATTGATCTGGTCTCGTCGACGGGCAATGGTGCAGGAGTCAACATCGCGCAGCGCGGCGCATGCCTTCTCTCCGGTGCCACTCTGTTCGTTCCGGAGTCGGGCGGCGGATGCCTGGTGACCTTCAGTGCAGTCGGTGACGGTTCCTTCGCTGCGAATTCCGCTCAGGTACTCATCTCCTCTGCCGTAACCCCAAACAAGTCCGGGTCCAAGCCCACCTCGTAGCTGATTGACTCACGCCACGCGCACACAACACGCAAATATTGAGCAGAAAGACTGGTGGGATACACCCATGACTACGACTGCTGCCGCCCGCCGCCCCATCCCGGCAATGCTGCTCGCAGCAGTCATCAGCCTCGTGCTCGGTTACTTCGTCCTGGAGATCGTTAACGCCGGCATCATCCTGATCTGGGAGACCATTCCCGAGTCCTGGGCGTCCACGCCTGCCTGGTACGTGCTGGGCATCCTCCTGATCGCAGCGGTGCTCGTGTTCGTGATCCGCACGTTCGTCGGCGACTCGGGGCATTCGCCTATCGGTGGTATCAAGGTCAGCGCCGTGACACCCAAGGAATACGTGGGAGTGATCCTGGCGATTCTCGCGTCTCTCTGGGGTGGCATCGTGCTCGGCCCGGAGGTCGCGCTCGTGGCGACCGGTTCGATGATCGGCGGTCTCGTCGCGAAGCGAATGCGCTTCACCGATGCGAAGGATCAGAAGAAGGTTGTGGGCTTCGGTGCCCTCGGCGCCATCCTCGCCCTGTTTGTCGGACCGATCATCTCGGGGAGCATGCAACTGGGCAGTACGCCGGAGGCGATCGAGGTCGATCAGCTCGGCTGGGCCATCGTCGTCGCACTCATCGTCGCGGTGGTCGTCACCCTTTCCCGCACGGTCGCTGCACTTATTGCGCGAGCGGCGGGGGGTGGCCCGCATCTGCCGATCCTCGTTGCCGCTGCGCTCATTGTCGGAATCAGCGCACTGATCGTGCAGAGCCGCACGGGGGAGGGAATTCTCTTCATCGTGACGTCCGGCGAGGAGTTCATCACGAAGCTGCCGGAACTCACGACGGTGTCGACGGTGATCGCGATCATCATCTTTAAGGCAATCGCCTATGCCGTCTCACTCGGTTCGGGATTCCGCGGTGGTCCGTTCTTCCCTGCGATGTTCGTCGGCGCTGCGACCGGCTTGCTCATCTCCCTTGCCATGGGTGATTCAGGCCCGTCGGTTCCCGCCGCGATTGTCGTCGGCGTCATCGCCTCCCTGATTGCCACCGCGCCGATGAAGTGGCCGATCGTGATCCTCCTGGGCGTGGTTCTCGGTCTGATGATGGGCACGTGGACCCTGGTCCCGGCCGCCCTTGTGGGTGCGGTCGTAGCGCGGCTGATCCCGCGGTGGGGGGATCGCATCGTCCCCCGAGCCGAGCCGACTGTTCACTAGCGGGTTAGTTCGAGAGAAGAGGGCCAAAAAAAAAGGGGGGGGGGGCAT
>JBPCSY010000082.1:0-5781 GCA_051006695.1 Candidatus Nanopelagicales bacterium | reverse complement strand
GCGCTACCCAAGGAGAAGGTGTCGTGCGTTCTCGTCGGTGGCGGATACGGCTCTGCCCCGCTCTTCATGCTCGCTGAGCAATTGCGTGAGCGCGGCTGCAGAGTCGATGTTGTCCTGGGGGCCTCCACTGAGGAGAAATTGTTCGGCACGCTAGATATCAAGCGACTCGCCACCACGCTGACCATCACTACGGATGACGGCTCCTCAGGCACTGTGGGTCGAGTGACCGATGTGCTGCCCGACATCATGGACAAGTCCGATTCGGCAGTGGTCTACGCCTGTGGTCCGATGGGCATGCTCTCCGCGGTCGCGGCCATTGCCTCCGAGAAGCGCGCGCACAGCCAGTGCTCGGTCGAGGAGTCCATGGCATGCGGCATCGGCGTGTGCATGACGTGCGTCCTCCCGGTGATTGGAGACGACGGCGTTACCCGCATGGTGCGTTCGTGCGTGGAAGGCCCGGTCTTCCGCGGTGATCGTGTGCGCTGGAGTGATGTCGGTACGGTTCCCGCCGATACCTGGGGTGCTCCGGTGGAAGGCGGTCACTGATGACTCGCGCCGTGTTCTCCCCGGCCGCAGGTGCCTCCCCAGAGCAGCGCCCGGAAGTCGACATGTCGACGAGCCTGGGTATTCTCGAGCTTCCTGCGCCCGTTCTCACCGCCTCCGGCTGCGCTGCCGCCGGACGTGAACTCGATCAGTTCTTCGACATTACTGAGCTTGGCGGAATCGTGACCAAGAGTGTGATGCTGCAACCACGCTCCGGCCGTGCCACGCCACGCATGGCCGAGACTCCCAGCGGCATGCTCAACTCCATCGGGCTGCAGGGTCCGGGCATCGACCAGTTCATCGAGAAGGATCTCGCCTGGCTCGCACAACGAGGTGCGCGCACGATCGTGTCGATTGCGGGCAGCAATGTAGACGAGTACTCCAAGCTCGCCCAGAAGTTGCGCAATGTTCCCGGTATCGCGGGTATCGAAGTGAATATTTCGTGCCCCAATGTCGAAAATCGCGGGCTCGTCTTCGCCTGCCAGCCTGACTCGGCGACGAGTGTCATTCAGGCAGTCCGACGCTTCAGCGATCCGAAGATGCCGATCCTCGCGAAACTGTCTCCTGACGTCACCGACATCACCGAGATCGCCCACGCGGTGGTCCGAGCCGGGGCGACTGGCATCTCAGTCATGAATACGACCCTCGGAATGGTGATCAACACCGACACCATGCGCCCTGCGCTCGCGGGTGTGACAGGCGGCCTGTCCGGTCCCGCCATTCGGCCGATCGCCGTGCGCTGCGTGTGGCAGATTCGACGGGCTTTGCCGGATATCCCGATTCTCGGAATGGGCGGCATTCGCACGGGCCAGGATGCCTTCCAGTTCATTCTCGCGGGCGCAAGCGCGGTATCCGTGGGCACTGTGGTCTTCAACGATCCGAGTGCGCCCCTGCGTATTCAGCACGAGCTGGCGCAGCAACTCTCCGATCACGGCTTCTCGCGCCTGAGCGATGCTGTGTCATACGCCCATCGTTCCGCCGACGCCGACCTGGTCGACGACATCGAAGAGGAGCTCGAGACCGAATGACCGCGCCCATTGCCGTCGCGCTCGACGCACCTGACCTGCACACCCTCGCTCAGTGGGCATTCGAGACAGCCCCATACGTCTCTACGCTCAAGGTCGGTCTCGAGGTCTTCTGTCGGGACGGTGCAGGTGCCGTGTACGCGGCACGTGACGCGGCACAGCGCGCCGGAGCTGGCCACGCGCGCATCTTCCTCGACCTCAAGCTGCACGACATCCCGGCCACCGTGGCTGGGGCTGCGTCGGCGGTGGCCAATCTGCGCCCCGACTACCTGACCGTGCACGCTGCGGGCGGCGCCGAGATGATCGCGGCGGCGGCGCAAGCACTGCCCGATACCCGCATTACGGCGGTGACCATCCTGACCTCACTCGACGATTCGGTGCTCGAGTCGATCGGCATGCGTGGCCCCTCGCTTGATGCGGCCGTGCGACTTGCCCTGCTGGCGGTAGGCGCCGGAGCCCGAGCAATCGTCTGCTCGCCGCTCGAGGTCGCCGCGATTCGCGCGGCAGTCCCCCCTGACGTCACGCTCATCACGCCGGGAGTGCGTCCTGCGGGTGCGGGGCTGCAGGACCAAAAGCGCGTGGCTACTCCCGAGTCCGCGCTGGCCGCGGGTGCCGATCTGCTTGTTATCGGTCGACCTATCACCGGTGCTGCGTCGCCCGCTGAGGCTGCCCGCGTGTTGTGCGACTCTTTGCCGGCGGTGCGATGACCGCGCCAGCACGCAGTCCCGAGCAGCGAGCCGAGGCACTCGCACGTGCCCTCGAGTCTCGGCAGGAGCGTGCGCTCATCCGCCGTCAGCTGAAGTCGGGCGCACTCGATGCGCGTGAGGTGCTCGAGTCCTGCGATCACAATCAGGCGTGGGGTGCTCTGCCGATCCGCGCATTCCTGACGGCACTGCCCGGGATCGGCTCGGCCAAGGCGGGCGCCATCATGCGCGACATCGATATCGCTGACTCGAGACGCCTGCGTGGCTTGGGCGAGCGGCAGCGACTTGAGCTCCTGCAGGTGATCTGATGGCCACCGCGCCCCTCGTCGTCGTGTCCGGGCCCTCGGGAGTCGGCAAGAGCACCGTCGTCGCCGCGGCCCTCCAGGCCGATTCGAGCATCTGGCTCTCGGTGAGCGCCACGACGCGCGCTCCGCGCGAAGGCGAGACCGACGGCGTCAACTACTTCTTCGTCACGCGCGATCGCTTCGACGCGATGATCGAGGCCGGGGAGTTCCTCGAGTGGGCCGAGTTCGCCGGCAATCGCTACGGCACCCCGCGAGGTCCCGTCCAGGAGCGTCGTGCTGCCGGTATCCCCGTGATCTTGGAGATCGAGCTCCAAGGAGCCCGCCAAGTGCGCCTGAGCGACCCGACCGCTCGCCTCGTGTTCTTGGCCCCGCCCTCATGGGAGGTCCTGGAGGCGCGCCTGACAGGCCGAGGCACGGAGTCACCCGAGTCGGTGGCCGCGCGCCTCGATGCCGCCAGGGCCGAGCTGGCCGCCCAGGGGGAGTTCGATGATGTGGTCGTTAATACCGATGTCCGGGAGTCGGCCCAGGCCTTGCTAGACTTCCTGCACGGCTGACCGCCGTTCTCCCCGAAGAACCGACGTAAAGAGGCATTGTCATGAGCAACGTTCGCGCCGAGGGCATCACCCATCCCTCCATTGACGCCCTGCTCGACAAGACCGAGTCGAAGTACTCCCTGGTGATCTACGCCTCCAAGCGCGCGCGCCAGATCAACGCCTACTACTCCCAGCTCGGCGAGGGCCTGCTCGAGTACGTCGGCCCGTTGGTCGAGACCCACGTCCAGGAGAAGCCCCTGTCGATCGCCCTGCGCGAGATCGACGCCGGCCTGCTCACCTCCGAGGCGGTCGAGGACCTCAGCTGAGCTCCAGTGGGTCCGGGGCGCGTGCGCCCCGCATCGTCCTGGGTGTCGCAGGCGGAATTGCCGCCTACAAGGCCGTCGAGGTCCTACGAGGCCTCACTGAGTCCGGCCACGATGTCACCGTCGTTCCCACTGCAGCGGCACTCGAGTTCGTCGGGGCCCCGACCTGGGCAGCACTTTCCGGCAAGCCCGTGCACACCAGCGTCTGGCGTGATGTCGAGCAGGTGCCGCATGTCAGGCTCGGCCAGTCGGCTGACCTCGTCCTCGTCGCACCGGCCACGGCCGATCTCCTCGCACGGGCCACGCACGGCATTGCCGATGACCTCCTGACCAATATCCTGTTGACCGCCCGTTGCCCGGTCGTGATGGCACCGGCCATGCACACCGAGATGTGGCAGCACGCTGCGACCCAGCGAAATGTGTCCGAGCTGCGTACCCGCGGGGTGATCGTGCTCGAACCTGCCTCTGGCCGTCTCACCGGTGCCGACACCGGCCCTGGCCGCCTGCCCGAGCCGTCTGCCATCATCGCCGCGGCACGCGATGCCCTTCGGCGTTCACCTTCCGCCGATCTCTCCGACCTCCGAATTCTCATCACGGCAGGCGGTACCCGTGAGGCCATTGATCCGGTGCGCTTCATCGGCAATCACAGCAGCGGTAAGCAGGGCTTCGAGCTCGCACGCACTGCGGTCGCGCGCGGTGCCGAGGTCACTGTCGTCGTCGCGCACGTCGATGCCGAGCCGCCTGCCGGCATCACGCTCATCCGGGTCGGTTCGGGCGAGCAGATGCACGCCGAGGTCGCGCGGCTGATGCCCGATGTCGATGTCGTCGTCATGGCCGCCGCAGTGGCCGACTTCCGGCCGTCCGAGGTGGCCGGGTCCAAACTGAAGAAAGCCGAGAATCCTGCGGCGATCAGCCTCGAACTCGTGCCCACCACTGACATCCTCGCGTCGATCGTCTCCGTGCGAGCCGACTCGACACCGCTCATCGTGGGCTTCGCGGCCGAGACCGGCGATGCCTCCGCGAGCGTGCTCGAGCACGGCCGGGCCAAGCTGGCGCGCAAGGGATGCGACCTGCTCGTGGTCAATGACGTCAGCCCCGGTATGGCCTTCGGCTCTGATGACAATGAGGTTGTGATCCTGGGCCTAGGCCAGGAGCTCACCGTGTCGCGCGCCTCCAAGGCCGCAATCTCCGATGCCATCTGGGATGCCGTGCTGGCGCCCAAACCCGACCTCTGAGCGGGTACACGGCACACCTCGTTCCTGCACGGCCGCATGATCCTTCTCGTGTATTCTTGGCCGCGGTCACGAGTACCAGCGCTAAGTCCCGGCTCGCTGGTCGGCAACCCTCCTCCGCGGTGGGGTGCTCCGGGAGCAGACCAGGCCTCATCCGAGGCAAGCGCGAGTTCCACCGACGGAATAGCGGTAAGCAACAGCCAAGGGAGTATCGATCGTGTCCAAGCGCCTGTTCACCTCCGAGTCAGTCACCGAGGGTCATCCCGACAAGATGGCTGACCAGATCAGTGACGCCATTCTCGACGACCTGCTGAAGCAGGATCCCAAGAGCCGTGTCGCGGTCGAGACCATGCTCACCACCGGACAGGTTCATGTCGCCGGCGAGGTGACGACCTCCGGATTCGCTGATGTCATGAGCATCGTGCGTCGCGCGGTCAACGGCATCGGCTACGACTCGTCCATCAAGGGCTTCGATGGCGCCTCGTGTGGCATCCAGGTGTCGATCGGCCAGCAGTCACCGGATATCGCCCAGGGCGTCAACGACGCCATCGAGGAGCGCGAGGGTGGCAGTGCTGATCCTCTTGACCGCCAGGGTGCCGGCGATCAGGGCCTGATGTTCGGCTTCGCGTGCGACGACACCCCCGAGCTCATGCCGCTGCCGATCCACATCGCGCATCGCCTCGCCGAGCGCCTGACGAAGGTCCGCAAGGAGGGTATGGCGCGCGGCCTGCGCCCCGACGGCAAGACCCAGGTGACCATCGCGTACGACGGCGAGCGTCCGGTCGGCATCGACACCATCCTGGTGTCGACCCAGCACGACGAGGACGTCACCCAGGAGGAACTCGCCTGGATCGTCCGCCACAAGATCGTCGAGCCGGTGCTCGCCGAGTCCGGGGTCGAGCTGGCGACCGACAAGATGGCGCTGCTGGTCAACCCGACCGGCCGCTTCGTGGTCGGCGGCCCGATGGGTGACGCCGGCCTCACCGGGCGCAAGATCATCGTCGACACCTACGGCGGCATGGCCCGTCACGGTGGCGGGGCGTTCTCAGGCAAGGATCCGTCGAAGGTCGCCAGCACGTGGTCGACGACGTGCTTCTTGATGTCGGGGGTGAGCAT
>JBPCSY010000081.1:0-2644 GCA_051006695.1 Candidatus Nanopelagicales bacterium | reverse complement strand
ATGCAGACACTGCAGCGGTCAATGTAGTGCGTCTGACTCCGCGTAGGCCCTGGACAAGCAACTCATTCGCATGAGCCTGGACAACTGACGTGATGTCGGTGCCAGCCGGTCCGCCATTCGGCGGGTTGTACTTGATACCCCCATCGCGCGGGGGATTGTGCGAGGGAGTGACCACGATGCCATCGGCACGAGCCGGGTCATCGACTCGCAGACCTCGGTTGTGCACGAGGATGGCGTGCGAGATCGCCGGCGTGGGCGTGAAGCCATCACCCGCGTCGATCATCACGGTCACGTCATTGGCCGCCAGGACCTCAAGGGCGGTTGCCCAGGCCGGCTCGCTCAGTGCGTGGGGGTCGCGGCCAATGAAGAGCGGGCCGCCGATGCCGACCGAGGCCCGGTAGTCACAGATGGCCTGGGTAGTCGCGGCTATGTGATCCTCATTGAAGGCTCGGTCGAAGGAGGAGCCGCGGTGGCCGGAGGTGCCGAAACCAACGCGCTGCCCTATCTCGGCCGGGTCAGGGTGTAACTCGTAGTACGCCGTGACCAGCGCCGGGATATCGATGAGGTCATCAGGAATGGCCGGCAGGCCGGCGCGCGGGTGCATCATGAGGCCTCCGAAAGCGGTTGCGGATGGCTTGATCGTGAGGGGATTCGGCCGTGCGACCAGGGTATGGCAGACTTGGCGGGCCCACGAGAGATTGGCGCGGCCTCTGCCATAGGGGAGAGCGTCATTCGTGGGGGAGCCTGACTCCAGCGCACGACCTTCGAACCCCACAACCGTGGGCGACCTATGGCGCCTGCAGGAAGCGATGACGCAATGAAGACTCTCGACTCGATCGACGCCGGCTCACTCCGCGACGACATTCCCGCCTTCCGTGCCGGTGACACCGTCAAGGTGCACGTCAAGGTCATCGAAGGCAACAAGAGCCGTGTACAGCTATTCCAGGGCGTCTGTATCGCTCGCCAGGGTTCGGGCCTGACCGAGACCTTCACGGTCCGCAAGGTGTCCTACGGCGTCGGCGTCGAGCGCATCTTCCCGCTGCACACCCCCTCGGTCGAGAAGATCGAATTGGTCAGCCGCGGTGACGTCCGTCGCGCCAAGCTGTACTACCTGCGCGAGCTGCGCGGTAAGAAGGCCAAGATCCGCGAGCTCCGCGAGACCCCGAAGGCGAACGCCTAGTCTCACCCGGTCTCGGGTCGAGCGAATGTCTCTTTCATGAGTGGCGGCAAGAAGTCGTCGTGGTGGGATATCCCCGTCACGCTGGCCATCGCCGTAGGCGTTGTACTCCTCATCACGACTTTTGTCGTCAAGCCGTTCTCCATTCCCTCCGGGTCGATGGAGAACACCCTGCTTGTCGGCGATCGAGTTCTCGTGAATCGCATGGTCTACCACGTCCGCGAAGTTCAGCGCGGTGATGTCATCGTCTTCGACGGCACTGATTCGTTCGTGCCTGCCGGCGATAAGCCCCAGCGCAATCCGATCAGCGGCGCTGTCACCTGGGTAGGTCAATCACTGGGTCTGATCCAGCCTGACAGCACGGACTTCATCAAGCGCGTGATTGGCACGGCCGGCGATCACGTGGTGTGCTGCGACGTTGATGGGCGCATCACCGTCAATGGAGTCGCCCTCGATGAGACCTACCTGTATCCCGATGATGTGCCGAGCTTTGACGAGTTCGACGTAGTGGTGCCCGAGGGCAAGCTCTGGGTGATGGGCGACCATAGATCGAACTCAGCCGATTCCCGTTCGCATATGGGTGATCCCGGTGGCGGATTCGTGCCGACGAGCAAGGTCATCGGCCGTGCCATGGTCGTGCTGTGGCCGCCGAGTGAGCTGAAGGTGCTCGGAATCCCACAGGAATTCGACGCGATTCCCGCACCTGCCTCCACTGACTCGTCGCAGTGATCTGACACGATCAGCGTATGGCAGTTTCCGCTCGCGAACCGATCGGAGACACCTCGGCTCCCACAGCCAATTCCGAACGTCGCGGCGCCCGCGGCTGGCGCGCCATCATCGAGACACTTGTCATTATCGTGATCGCGCTGGCGATCTCCGCACTCGTGCGTGCGTTTCTTCTGCAGGCTTTCTACGTACCCAGTGCATCAATGGAATCCACTCTCATCCCCAGCGATCGAATCGTCGCCTCCAAGATCACGACGAAAGTCTCCGGGCTCCAGCGGGGCGAGATCATGGTGTTCCGTGATCCCGGCGGCTGGCTGCCCGACGCACCCATGCTTGAGTCAGGTTGGGGACATGGGCTGAGATCCGCGCTGACCTTCATCGGCCTGCTGCCCAGTGACTCAGGGCATGACCTGGTGAAGCGGGTCATCGGGCTGCAAGGCGATCGCGTGGCCTGTTGTGATTCCGCCGGTCGCATCGTGCTCAATGGCGTTCCGCTCGAGGAGTCATACGTGAGCGGGCCCACTGACCAAGTGCGATTCGATATCACGGTTCCCAAGGGAAACATGTTCGTGATGGGGGATAACCGCGGAAACTCACGTGACTCGCGCTACCACCTCGATGTGCGCAGTGGAGGAGTACCGATCAGTGGAGCGGTCGGCAGAGTCATTCTTCTGGTGTGGCCACTTGATCGGCTGGGCGTCGAGTCCATTCCGTCGATTTTCGGCAACCCCGCCATTACTG
>JBPCSY010000080.1:0-3224 GCA_051006695.1 Candidatus Nanopelagicales bacterium | reverse complement strand
ACGGGGTCAAACAATACCCAGTGCCCCTCGGGGGCGTCCAACTGACCTCTCCCCCAGCGGATGCTGTCGCGAACGAGCACACGGCGATCAGGGGGTTCGGATACCCCGACGCGCTAGTAGTCGTCGCTCAGGACGACTTCGATTCCCCCGGTCAGGCCCACCGCAAGGTTGTACATCACGGCGAAAAGACCCGCGAAAATCGAGATCAGGACGATTTCGACCGAGGCGATCACGACGGTGGCACCGATCACCGTGGGAAAACTGAGAAGCCCGACGAGGTCGACGGCGTTCGCGGAATTGCCGATCACGTCATTGATGTTGCGCGTGAGGGTGTCGAAGACGCCGATCGAGTTCAGTAGCAGCCACAGGACCGTGACCGCCACAACGAGAACGATGCCGATTGCCACGGCCAGCATGAAGGCGGCCTTGGTGATCGACCAGGCATTGACGTGGGTGACATACAGCCGGGCACGCCGCGGGGCGCGGGCTGCAACGCTCACGTCTTACTCCTGTCCTTCGCCGATCAATTAGTCCTCGTTCGCGGGTGCACCTTCGGAGACCTCGTCGGCCGATGCCGCTGCTGCCTCGTCCGCACCTTCGATGACCTCGGTGTCATCACTCTCATCATCGTCGTCAGACTCGCCGCCGCGTGCGACCGCCACGACAGCATCGCCCTCGGAGAGGTTCATGAACTTCACGCCCATGGTGTCGCGGCCCGAGGGACGAATGCCCTCGACACTCGAGCGAATGACGACGCCATTGGAGGCAATGGCGAACACCTGATCGGTGGCCTCGCAAATGAGGGCACCGACAAGCGAACCGCGCTCCTCGACGAGGCGCATCGCGCGCACGCCCAGGATGCCTCGACCCTTCGGCGCCCACTCGCCCACCGCGGTGCGCTTGGCGAAACCGCCATCGGTGATCGTGACCACGAAGGTGTCATCGCGCACGACATCCATGGCCAGCAGGGCATCACCGTCACGGAAACGCATGCCGATCACGCCACCGGTTGCGCGACCCATCGGGCGCAGTGTGTCGTCGTCGGCCACGAACCTGGCCGACATGCCCTTGCGGGAGAACAGCATCAGGTTGTCGCTTGCGGAGACGAGCTTCGCTGAGATCAGCTCATCCTCATCGGCGAGGTTGATGGCGATGATGCCGCCCTGGCGATTGGTGTCGTACTCGCCGAGCTTGGTCTTCTTCACCATGCCACGACGAGTGGCCAGCACCAGGAAGTCGGCATCCTCGTAATTCGGGATCGCCAGAACCGAGGCGATGGTCTCGTCACTCTGGAAGGCCAGGAGATTCGCGACGTGCTGACCGCGAGCATCGCGGCCGGCCTCGGGAAGCTGGTAGCCCTTCGCGCGGTACACGCGGCCCTTGTTCGTGAAGAACAGGAGCCAGTGGTGGGTGGTCGTGACGAACATGTGCTCGACAACGTCGTCCTGACGAAGGGCTGCACCCTTGACGCCCTTGCCGCCGCGCTTCTGCGCGCGGTAGAGCTCGGACTTCGTGCGCTTGGCGTAGCCGCCCGAGGTGATCGTGACGACGATGTCGTCGACGGCGATGAGATCCTCGTCGGTGACGTCGCCTTCCCACGCGATGATCTGCGAACGGCGCTCGTCACCGAACTTCTCGGTGATCTCGGTGAGCTCCTCTGACACGATGGTGCGCTGACGCGCCTCACTGGCGAGGATGTCGTTGAAGTCGGCGATCTTGGTCATCAGATCGTCGTACTCATCCATGATCTTCTGGCGCTCGAGAGCGGCCAGGCGACGCAACTGCATGTCGAGGATCGCCGTGGCCTGCAGCTCATCGAGCTCAAGCAGGGCCATGAGCCCGGAACGAGCATCCTCGACGGTGGCCGATGCACGGATGAGTGCAATGACCTCGTCGAGGGCATCGAGGGCCTTGAGATAACCGCGCAGGATGTGCGCACGCTCCTCAGCCTTACGCAGGCGGTAACGGGTGCGACGCTGGATGACCTCGATCTGGTGGGTGATCCAATGACGCACGAACTGCTCGAGGGTCAGCGTGCGCGGCACGCCATCAACGATGGCGAGCATGTTGCAGCCGAAGTTGTCCTGCAGCTGGGTGTGCTTGTACAGCTGGTTGAGCACGACCTGTGCGACAGCATCGCGCTTGAGTTCGATGATCAGGCGCATGCCAGTGCGCGACGACGAGTCGTCACGTACGTCGGCGATACCGGTGAGCTTGCCCTCACCGACGAGCTCGGCGATGCGCAGCAGCAGGTTATCGGGGTTGACCTGGTACGGCAGTTCAGTGACGACCAGCAGCTGGCGTCCGCGGGAGTCCTCTTCGACGGTGACGACTGCGCGCATCGTCACGGAGCCGCGGCCTGTGCGCTGGGCATCTTCGATGCCCTTGCGTCCGACGATCAGTGCACCGGTCGGGAAATCCGGGCCCTTGATGCGCTCCATGAGTGCCGCGAGGCGCTCCTCACGCTCGGCTTCAGGGTTCTCGAGCATCCACTGCGCACCGGCTGCAACCTCGCGCAGGTTGTGCGGGGGGATATTCGTGGCCATGCCGACCGCGATGCCCGAGCTGCCGTTGACCAGCAGGTTCGGGAAGCGACTCGGAAGAACCAAGGGCTCCTGGGTACGGCCGTCGTAGTTAGGGCCGAAGTCGACGGTCTCCTCGTCGATATCGCGCACCATCTCCATCGCCAGCGGTGCCATCCGGCACTCGGTGTAACGCTGGGCGGCAGCGGGATCGTTACCGGGTGAGCCGAAGTTGCCCTGGCCCTGCACGAGCGGGTAGCGCAGTGACCACGGCTGGGCCAGGCGCACGAGGGCGTCGTAGATCGCACTGTCACCGTGGGGGTGGTAGTTGCCCATGACGTCGCCGACCACACGCGCGGACTTCGAGAAGTTGCGATCGGGGCGGTAGCCACCGTCGTACATCGCGTAGAGCACACGGCGGTGCACGGGCTTGAGGCCGTCGCGCACGTCAGGAAGTGCGCGCGAGACGATGACCGACATTGAGTAGTCGAGGTAGGACCGCTGCATCTCGGTCTGCAGGTCAACGGCCTCAATGCGACCGTGCGCACCCGGATGCTCCTCGGTACCTGAGCCGATGGTGTCGAGCTTGTTGTCGTCAGACATCAATTTCTCCGTTAGCCGAGCTTAGATATCGAGGAAGCGCACGTCGCGTGCGTTCTGCTGGATGAAGTTGCGGCGGGACTCGACGTCTTCGCCCATGAG
>JBPCSY010000079.1:0-3263 GCA_051006695.1 Candidatus Nanopelagicales bacterium | reverse complement strand
GCCGTGGCTATCGTGATGCCGCGGGCAATGCATCCGGCAACGAGATCAGCAGCGGTCATCGCACGACTCCATCGACCGAAAAGCTGCCGCTGGGCTGACGTCGAAGACGAAGTGCATGCCGCACGTAATCGAGCCCGGTGATGATCGTGAGGACGACAGCAATGCCCATCGCCACCTGGGAGAGCGGCACCCACCAGGCGAGAGAGGGCAGGTCGACGAGATACATCGTGATGGCAAGCGTCTGCGCCAGGGTCTTCGCCTTGCCGCCGCGGCTGGCCGGAATAACGCCATGTCGAATGACCCAAACCCGAAGTGCGGTGACGCCTAGCTCGCGCACCAGGATCACGATAGTGATCCACCAGGCGAGATCACCCATGATCGACAGCGAGATCAGCGCAACGCCGGTCAGCGCCTTATCGGCGATCGGGTCAGCGATCTTGCCGAAGGTCGTGACCTGCCCGCGCCGGCGTGCGATAGCCCCATCGAGAAGATCAGTGATGGACGCGAGCACGAACACCAGAGCAGCGAGATCTCGCATGCCACCGCGCTCGCCGTCGTCGGTGAAGAGAAGATAGGCCATCAGCGGGACGCAGAGCACGCGGAATGCCGTAAGAGCATTCGGGAGGTTCAGGCTGCGGGTGTCGCCTACGCGGTCACCGGCATGATCGAGCTGACTCACGTGCACTCCGCGACGAGGTCGACGCCATCAGTACCGACGACCTCGCACTCGAGAACGTCGCCCACTGACACGTCGCGATCGCCGATGAACACGAGTGTGCCGGCGTCATCGGGACCCTGATGCCCGGAGCGGCCGACGGCAATCTGATCGCCCTCGTCATTGGACTCGATCGCCTCGACGAGAACGCGAACGCTCGTGCCAATGCGATCCTCAGCGCGCTGCAGCATGATCTCCTCGGCCAGCGCCGTGATCTCTTCGACGCGGGCGCGGATGACCTCATCATCGAGCTTGCCGTCGAGTGTCGCTGCCTCAGTGCCGTCCTCATCGCTGTAACCGAAGACACCCACGGCATCCATGCGGGCACGCTCGATGAAGTCGAGGAGTTCGGCAAACTCCTCATCGGTCTCGCCCGGGAAGCCCACGATGACGTTGCTGCGAATGCCGGCCTCGGGCGAGAGCGTGCGAATCTGGTCGATCAGCGAAAGAAACTCCTCGGTTCCGCCGAACCGACGCATGCGACGCAGCACTGTCGGGCTCGAGTGCTGGAAGGAGAGATCGAAGTACGGGGCGACGATCGGGGTCTTCGCGATCGCGGCAAGAAGGCCCGGGCGCACCTCAGCAGGCTGCAGGTAGGCCACTCGAATGCGATCAATGCCCTCGACGGCGCCGATCTCGCCGAGGAAGGTCTCGAGCAGGCGGAGGTCACCGAGATCCTTGCCATACGAGGTGGAGTTCTCGCTGACGAGCACGACCTCACGAACCCCTTCGCCCGCGAGCCAGATGATCTCGGCCATGACATCGGCCGGCGGTCGGGAGACGAACGAGCCGCGAAATGACGGAATAGCGCAGAAGGCGCAGCGACGATCGCAGCCGGAAGCAAGCTTGACCGGGGCTACCGGGCTGCCGTCGAGACGACGGCGCAGCACGGGCGGGGCCCATGCAGTATCGACTTCGGGCATCTGGGCGTGACCGGGGATCGATGCAGAGGCGGCATCACGATCGACAGGTGAAATCGGGAGGAGGTGACGACGATCCTTGGGTGCGTGCGGGACATGCGCCTGACCGCCGACGATCGAGCGCAGGCGCTCGGCAATGTCGGGATAGTCATCGAATCCGAGCACGGCGTCGGCCTCCGGCAAAGACTCTGCCAACTCGGCGCCGTAGCGCTCGGAAAGGCAGCCGACAGCCACGACAGTCTGCGGACCGGTACCGAGACCCTTGAGATCAGCGGCCGCGAGCACGGCATCGATGGAATCCTTCTTCGCGACCTCGACGAAACCGCAGGTGTTCACGAGCACTGCACTGGCCTCAGCCGGATCGTCGACGATTGTCCAGCCGGCTGCCGCCAGACGACCGGCAAGCTCCTCGGAGTCGACTTCATTGCGGGCACAGCCCAAGGTCACCAGGGCGACGGTGTCAGGTGTGCTCACGCCCCCAGCCTACGCAGGAGACGTCAGGGGTCCCTCAGTAGTCGAGTTCAGGTGCCTGGGCGTCGAAATACTCCGCCATCTCATCGGCATCGAGGCCAATGATCGGCGCCATCATCCGCACTTGACCTCGCGCGTAGGCGGCTCCCCCGCACAGGCTGAAGTCATCGGCTTCCATGGCCTCGATGATGGTGGCTCTCATCCGGGTGGCAGCAGCCACATCGGCCACGGACAGACCCGCGTGCTCGCGGGCGGCACGCAGTCGTGACCCAACGGTCATCTACCACCACCCCGCTCTGCTCGGCCCCGTGCACAGATGTGCAAAGGCTAGTCGCGTACATCCACGACGGGAGGGCAATTTCGTCCTGAACTCCCAGGACGTCGTGCACGGCGTTCACGAATCAGAGCGGGGCTACCCCTCGCCGCGAATAAGCGCCATGACCGACGGAAGCTCCTCAGGCGTCACCAGGACATCGCGGGCCTTTGAGCCCTCGCTCGGCCCGACCACGCCGCGCGACTCCATGAGATCCATGAGTCGACCGGCCTTGGCGAAGCCGACGCGCAGCTTGCGCTGGAGCATCGAGGTCGATCCGAACTGCGTCGAGACCACCAGCTCGACTGCCTGCAGCAGCACATCGAGATCATCGCCGATGTCAGCGTCGATCTCCTTGTTGCTGGTCGGAGCCGCAGTGACTTCGTCAATGAACTGGGTCTCCATCTGTGACTTCGCATGGGCGACGACGGCGCGGATCTCGTTCTCGGAAACAAAGGCACCCTGGATGCGCAGTGACTTGTTCGCACCCATCGGCAGGAAGAGTCCGTCGCCCTGGCCGACGAGCTTCTCCGCGCCGGGTTGATCGAGGATGACTCGTCTGTCGGCGAGGCTCGATGTGGCGAAGGCGAGGCGGCTCGGCACATTAGCCTTGATCAAGCCGGTGACGACGTCGACACTGGGGCGCTGTGTCGCGAGCACGAGGTGGATACCGGCAGCACGCGCGAGCTGGGTGATGCGCACGATCGAGTCCTCGACATCGCGAGGGGCGACCATCATGAGATCAGCGAGCTCGTCGACGATCACCAGCAGGTAGGGGTAGGGCGTGATGACCCGCTCGCTGCCGGGAAGCGGCTTCACCTGGCCGGCGCGCACCGCCTTGTTG
>JBPCSY010000078.1:0-3304 GCA_051006695.1 Candidatus Nanopelagicales bacterium | reverse complement strand
GTAATGCAGCGCCGCAAGCGGGATGCCGTAGAACTCGGCGACATTGGCCGCCACTTCCTGATAGGTCGTGCCGGTCAGGATAGCGTCGCTCCCGGCAGCCAGTTGTTTGAGGGTTTCGGCCATCTCCGGCCAGCCGTCGGTGATGTAGTCGCGTCCCTGCCTGATTACCGTGATCGGGTTGCGCAGTTTGAGCCACTCCCGGAACACCTCGGCTTCGAGTTGCTTTTGGGAGTCAGGGCCGTAGGGCAGCGCGGAGGGAATGCCGGCGGACTCGGCGAAGGCGACCAGGTTTGGCGGGACGGCCATGCGAATCTCGTGGCCACGGCGCATCAGCTCCAGAGCAACGGCTACTGCGGGTTCAACATCACCACGGGTGCCGTGGACTGCGACGGCGAATTTCACTGTCCGGCACCCACGCTCACCGTCGGCCTGGGAGTCGGCGCGGCGGGTACCCATTTCGAAGGCCACCAGTTTGCCTTGCCTACCAGTACCGCCAGGGCCGGCACGGTGATGGTACGAACCAGGAAAGTGTCCAGCAGAATGCCGCTCGCGATGATGAATCCGATCTGGACCAGCGTGCTGATCGACGAGAACTGAAGGCCGACCATCGAGGCGGCGAAGATGAGGCCTGTCGCGGTGATAACGCCGCCGGTCTGCGTCACCGTCCGAATGATACCGGACTTTATTCCATGTGGTGACTCGTCCCGGATCCGTGAGATCAGCAAGAGGTTGTAATCCGCGCCGACGGCCACCAGGATGATGAAGGTCAGCCCGGGCACACTCCAGTGCAGTTCCTGGCCGAGAATGAATTGAAAGAGGATGACGCCCATTCCGAGGGCTGACAGGTAAGAGATCACCACCGAAACAATCAGGTACAGCGGTGCTACCCGCGCGCGTAGTAGGGCGATCAATATGCACAGCACCACAAGGATGGTCGTGATGACGATGCGCTGGAGGTCTTGGTAGTAGTAGTCCCGGGTGTCGCGCAATGTCACTGTCAATCCAGACATCGACACCTCCGAATCACTGAGAGTCGTATTGGGTTGCGCCCCCTTTCCAACAGCCAGGATGTCATTGACTTGGTCCATGGCTTCGACCGTGAAGGGGTTGAGTTTCGTTTGGACCAGATAGCGAGCCGTGCGTCCGTCAGGTGAGATGAAGATCGAGGCTGCTCTTCTGAACTCCTCGCCGTTGAGGACCTTGGCGGGAATGTAGAAGCCCGCCATCGACTGACTGTTGGCCTCCGCCCTCATCGACAAGAGGAATGACGACGCCTGTTCGAGTCCTAATCCGAGCCTCTTGGTCTGCGATACCAGCAATTCGACACCGTCAGCTACTCGCCGGCTGGCTTCGGCCAGGACGGTGATGCCCTGCTGCAGTGCGGCGATTTGGTTCTGCAGGTCTGCCGGGTTGTTGATGCCGGCGGCCTGCAGATTCTGTCCGATGGAGTTCAGAGCAACGCCTACTCCGCCGGTCGGCGATGGCGTCGTACTAAATGTCGGCGACAGTGGGCCAGGTTCGGGCTTCTCCTTCCCGGGACTGTTCGTGGGGGTGGTTGACGCCGGTGTGGATGTAGGGGGCTGTTCGGCGGGCAGCAGGGTGGAACTCTGTTGGGGTGTCTGCTTGCCGGGCATCGCATCGAGTTGTCGGCCTTGCTCGGCGAGGTTCGCCAGGGAGCCGTCCTCACGCTGTTTGGCGATCTGCTGTAGGCGGGCCCGCGCGGCTACGCAGGCTGGGTCGGCATCGCAGACCGGGCTGGCGTTGAGCGCGTTGAGTACCGGGTCGATCGAGCCGTCGACCGAGGAGATGGCGTCGCCGACGTTGGTCCCCATGCTGCCGCCCAGGCCGTGGATCGTATTGAGCGGATTGCTACCCATATCGAAGCCGGGAAGGAACTTCCCGGTTCCGTACTGGTTCTGGAGATACGCCAGCGACTGCACGACGGAGCTCATCGAGGACAACGTCGGCCCCATCTGATTGCGCACTGCGACCAGCGCGTTGGCCACCTGATCGGCTCCGTAAACCAGCAGATTCAGAGTGCCGGCATTGCCGTTGATCACGCCGGCGGCCTGATTCAGCGGCTTACCGATCTCGCCGGCCTGCCAGGCATGTCGTGCCTGCTGAAGGGACTCGCCTGCGGGCCGGGTTATCCCTCGGACGATATCGACATCAGGGATCTGGCTGATCCGGTATGCCATCTGCTCCAGATCGGCAAGAGCTTGCGGTGTGCGCAGATCATGTGGCGAACTGACCATGATGTACTGCGGAAGACTGGCGTTGAGCGGGAAATGTCTAGTGATCGCGTCATACCCTTGGATGCTCGCGCTAGATGTGGGCAACGCCTTGCGATCGTCATAGTTGTACTTGGCGAATGCGCTGCTGGATGCCAGGACCGCCAGGATCACCAGGCTGGCAACGAGATTTGTCAGCGGGTTACGCACGATCCGGATGCCCGAGCGCCGCCAAAATCGGCTCGTCAGATCACGGCGGGGCCCTGCCCACCCGCGCCGCCCGGCAAGGGTGAGTAGTGCGGGCAGGAATGTCACCGCTCCGATACAGCCGACGGTGATTGCCGCCGCGAGTGCGACACCGACGGTGTAGAACACCGTCAGCTTGGTGAAAACCATGCCGATGAATGTCACCGCAACCGTAGCGGCTGACGCCGTTATTACTTTGCCTACCGAATTGAGGGCATTGCGTACGGCGCCGTCGGAATCGTTCCCGGCCCGCAGATAGTCGTGATAGCGACTGATTAGGAACACAGCGTAGTCGGTTCCTGCACCGGCAAGCATTGCGGTGAGAAGTACGATCGTCTGGTTCGACACACTCAGGCCTAACGTGCCCAGGCCTGCAACCAGTCCTTGGGCGGCGACGAGCGACACCCCGATGGTGAGCAGAGGCAACACCATGGTGAGGACATTGCGGTAGACGATAAGGAGAATCACTAGTAGTGCCACTACGGTTGCGGTCTCGATAGTGATGCGGTCGCGGTCGCCTATCTCCTGGACATCGTTAAACGTTCCGGCCGGGCCGGTGTTATAAGCCCGCAGAGACGTTCCCGCGACAGTGTCCTGCACGATCTGCATGGCGCGTTTCGTCGCGGCGATCGCCTTGGGCGTCGCGATCTCCCCGGTGATGTTGACAGGAAGCAACCAGGCCTTGTTGTCCTTGCTGGCCAAGATCTCGCGCAACGGCGGAGTGCTGATGAAGTCCTGCAGTGCCGCGACATCCTGGGTCTGTGCGCGTAGCCGGTCGACCAGTTTCCGATAGACCGCTTCGTCGTCGGGCGACAGACCCTTCGAGT
>JBPCSY010000077.1:0-6042 GCA_051006695.1 Candidatus Nanopelagicales bacterium | reverse complement strand
GGTCGGATCATCGAGATTGACGAGATCTCCAAGAGACCCGTACATATTCACTTCGTAGGCGATGGCCTGGGCGCCGAGCTTGAGCAGGTTCAGCCGGGCATTGCGCCGCATCAGAGGGTCGAAGGTCCACTGAATCGAATCGAGACCCTGACCGAGAGCCCACGCGCGTTGGTGGCTTTTCATCGCCTTGCCCACGCTGCGATTGCGGTAACTCTCGAGTACGGCTGCTGAATGCGAGTGCAGGTGATCATGCCACTGGCCATTCACCTGCGAGCGTCCCACGACACCGAAACAGGAACCCACGGCCTGATCATCGGCGTATGCCACGCAGGCGTATCCGCCGGCGAAGGTGATCGCCCGCAATACGTCGGGCTGCACCTGGGTACCGTCGTAGTCGCCCCAGACGGTATCGAATACGTGGCGGACGTCGTCGTAGCCGTCGTTCCCGTCAATCAAGGCGATGCGAACTCCCGAAGTATCTGCATCAATCTGTGCCTGCACGAGGGCGGAATTCAGCGCATTCGGCATGTCTCCACCGTAGCGGTAGCCTGGAGGGTCGCCGATTCGGATATCGGTGCCGACAAAGGAGTAAGAGCGTGGCCGACGGCCCCCTGATCGTGCAGAGCGACAAAACGCTGCTGCTCGAAGTCGACCATGTCCTGGCCGCTGACTGCCGTCGCGCGATAGCCCCGTTCGCCGAACTCGAGCGGGCGCCGGAGCACATTCACACCTACCGCCTGACCCCCCTAGGCCTGTGGAATGCACGAGCCGCAGGCCACGACGCCGAGCAGGTCATCGACACCCTCATTCGCTATTCGCGTTACCCGGTGCCGCATGCGCTCTTGATCGATGTTGCTGACACCATGTCGCGCTACGGCCGCCTGCAACTGGCCAACCACCCTGTGCACGGCCTGGTGCTCCAGGCGATCGACACCGCAGTGCTCGAAGAGGTCATTCGCAGCAAGAAGATCGCGCCTCTACTGGGCACCCGTTTCGACGACACCACGATTGCCGTGCATGCCAGTGAACGTGGTCATGTGAAGCAAGCACTGGTGAAGCTCGGCTGGCCGGCTGAAGACATCGCCGGTTATGTCGATGGCGAGCGCCATGCCATCGGCCTCGATGCCACGGACTGGCAGCCGCGGCCGTACCAGACCGAGGCCGCCGAGGGTTTCTGGCACGGTGGTTCAGGCGTTGTCGTGCTCCCCTGTGGCGCCGGCAAGACGATCGTCGGCGCACTCGCCATGGCTCTCGCGCAGGCGACAACGCTCATCCTCGTCACGAATACCGTGAGCGCGCGCCAGTGGCGCGAGGAACTCCTGCGCCGCACAACCCTGACGCCCGATGAGATTGGCGAATACAGCGGTGCGCGCAAGGAGATTCGCCCGGTCACCATCGCTACGTACCAGGTGATGACCACCAAGCGACAGGGCATCTACCCGCATCTCGAAGTCTTCGACTCCCGCGACTGGGGCCTGATCATCTATGACGAGGTGCATCTGCTTCCTGCGCCGATCTTCCGCTTCACTGCCGACATCCAATCGCGTCGTCGCCTCGGTCTCACTGCGACTCTTGTGCGCGAGGACGGCCAGGAGGGCGAGGTGTTCTCGCTGATCGGCCCGAAGCGCTACGACGCTCCGTGGAAGGACATCGAGACTCAGGGTTACATCGCCCCGGCGAACTGTGTCGAGGTGCGCGTCAGCCTTCCCGACTCCGATCGCATGACCTACGCAATGGCCGAGCCCGAGGATAAGTACCGCCTCGCTTCATGCGCACACGAGAAGATCCGCTTGGTCGAAGAGATCGTCAACAAACACCCGGACGATCAGGTGCTCGTGATCGGGCAGTACCTCGATCAGCTGGCCGAACTCGGCGAGCATCTCGATGCACCTGTCATCACGGGTGCATCGAGCGTGAAGGAGCGCGAGCGCCTGTTCAGCGACTTTCGCCACGGCATGATCCGCGTTCTCGTCGTGAGCAAAGTGGCCAACTTCAGCGTCGATCTGCCAGAGGCATCGGTGGCCATCCAGGTCAGCGGCACCTTCGGCTCACGCCAGGAGGAAGCCCAGCGCCTCGGCAGGATCCTGCGCCCCAAGGCCGACGGCCGCACCGCGCACTTCTACTCGATCGTCACTCGAGACACCGTCGATGCCGATTTCGCCCAGCATCGCCAGCGCTTCCTGGCCGAGCAGGGCTATGCCTACAAAATCCTCGACGCCGACGACATCGGCAGCCTGGGCGCCCAGGAGGATCCGCTGAACTGATACCACTTCTGGTATCACAGTGCTATTCTGGCGACATGGCCATGACACTTCGCCTTCCTGCCGAGGATTCCGCCGCACTCGCTCGCACGGCGGAACTCGAGTCCCGGTCTCAGAATGACGTCATCGTGACTGCTCTTCGTGAGTACATCGAGCGCAAGAGTCGCAGCACACTGCTGGAGCAAGTCATGGACTCCGAGCTGCCTCGCTATGCCGAGGCCCTCGAGCGCCTCGGCCAATGATCTACCTGACCCTTGAGGAGATCCTCGCCGTCGCTGCTCGAGTCATCGATGGCGACGTAGTACTGCGCGATGCAGGACTCCTCGAATCCGCGGCGGCTCGTCCGCAGACCACAGTGTTCGGCGAGGACGCGTACCCCGATCTACATTCCAAATGTGCCGCGCTTCTCCTGTCCATTTGCAAGAACTACGCCCTCGTCGACGGGAACAAGCGTTTGGCGCTAGCGGCAACGATCGTGATGCTCGGCGTGAACGGATGGCGCCTGATCCTGTCGAATGACGAGGCGTACGAGTTCGTGATTTACGTGGCCAGCGGCAATCTCACTGAGGTGAGCCAAGTCGCTGAACGCCTTCGGGCAGGCTCGCAACCGCGCTGAAATGTGCCGCGTTCGCTTAGCGAGGCTCGAGCACGACCTTGGCATCGACATCGAAAGAGAAATCATCAATCTTGCCCATGCCCGGAAGCGGGATGTGCACCGTGCCGATGTTGGCACTACCGACAAACTCCAACTGCGTATGAGTCATCGTGAGATCAAGACCCAGCGGAAGCTCGATATCCCCGGCTCGGGCAATGCCCGTCACGCTGTCGAGCGTCGGGCCGATGCCGCGGTACACGAGGTCATGGACCTTGTGCATGGTGATCATGCTGCGAGCAGCCGCCTGGAGAAGAAAGTTGCTCATCCTCATCTGCTCAAGCGCGACCACGAGATCCAGAATCACTCCGGAATCGTTAATCGTGAGCGAGCCGTGACGCACCGGTGCATTGGCCTCGGCCGACATCAGGCCAAGACTGCCGCTCTTCAAGCGAACCTCGGCGCCTCGCGCTGACGGGATGTTCCAGGTGCCCTGCATGGGGCAACTATGGCCTAGCCCCGCCAGATAAAGACATTTTCCTGCACATTCGTGAGGGCCGTGTTGCGACGAATCACGTCGGACAGATGCGTGCCCTCAAGCTCGCGCCGCTGCGGCCCGCTGAAGACGGCCTGGTACCACTGGCGATCCCCATCGCGGAGTCGGGTGAACTGGTCGACCATGATCCGGTGGAATAGCGGCCCTGAGCTAGAGCCCGGCACGTGCTTCTCCGCGAGGCCGCCGACCCAGAGGTCGATGTTGTCGACGCTGCCGTACAGCGATGCCAGCTGCCGTTGCACAGCGCCATCGGGCGTGATCTCCCGGAAGCTCGTCACGCGCGGCAGTCCGTACGCCGCGCGCACCGAGTTGTAGTCGGCCAGGCCGTGATCGCGACCGCGCTGAATGTTGATCGCAGCCAGGTCTAAGCCACCTGAGCCTGGGGCGCCGAAGAGCATGTTGCGCAGCTCATCCACGACGGCGAGATCGACTTCTTGCGTGTTGCCAGAGGCGGCGGCTTTCAGGAATGGATCGATATCCCCTGCGTGATCAGGCAAAGTCGCGTCGAAGACACTCGTATTGAAGAAGGCGCGCGCCAATGAGATCGGTTCGGTGATCTCGGAACCGTCATTGCCAAGCCGGGCGATCTCACTATCGAGCAGGCTGTGGCCGAACCGGAAGGCACCTGTTGAGAACTCATTGGCAATCGAGGGGTTGATGTCAGCGCGGTAACCCGAGTACGGTCGAATGGCCTGGCGACCCAGCAATGCCGGCAGGAACTCGTTGTACGTAATGGCCTGAAGCTCGGCGATGACCAGCTGGCGCGCAGCCTGGAACAATTGCTCGTCTGTCCAGGCGGGGTGCGCCTGCCTCTGCTGACCCGCCATGCGGTTGTGCTCGCGCATGAACAGGGTCTGCAGCGAGACGAGATCGGGATTCTCGTTCGCACGAACATCACCGGCCAAGTACAGCTTGGAGTCCGGCATCATGTGCGAATCGTTGGCATTCTCGAGCCCGGCCGCGTTGAACGGCAGCATGTTCCCCGCACTTGTCCGCATGAGCCCGCCGCTGAAGGTGCGGAGCCCATCCGCCCGCGCCTTGCTGGACCCATAGACCTGAGAGCCATCAACGAAGGCCGTGACTGCATTCACCTGCTCCCGTGGGTTCGAGCGAGAGGTGCCGGTTCCTGCCGCCACGATGCTTCGCTTGAGCCCGATGGCCTTCGTCCCGGTCGAGGCGGGGTCGAACCAGGCATCCCCCGCAGGTACCGCAATGGAAAGTGACTCGGCTGAACCTGACTCGCTCAGGTCGATGTCGTGATCGAGGAACTGGCCCCACACGTATACGAAATCAGAGAGATCTCGGTCGTTGACGATGCTCGAATCCTGCGCGCTGAGGACATTGCTGATCGCGCGAGCGCTCGGGCGGGTATCACCTGCGGCGGTGGTGACCCCATCGGCATAGTCCGCACGTGCCACTCGGAGCAACGTTGTTCCCGCCGCTCCACGGGTGTCCTGCGGGCTGCTATTTCCGAGGCCATTGAATGAGCGAGCGGGGATCGATATCGGCGACATCTCGCGTGGACGCTGTTTCTGGCGATCACCTCGACCGTGCGGATGGCCGGGATCAGCGAGAGCCGGCACCGCCGGAAGCACGAGCCCAAGAGCGAGAACTGACACGGTGATGCGCGCGGGCGCAGAGATTCTCATGTCCGCAGGACACCAGCCGAGCCTGGGAGTCACCCCAGAGCAACCTGGGAGGTTCCTGTGAATACCGAAGGGCGGCTCCCCAGTAGGGGAACCGCCCTTCGTGAGGGTGGAGCGGGCTTCCTAGAAGTCCATGCCGCCCATGTCGCCACCGGGCATTGCCGGTGCTGACTTCTCGGGCTTGTCGGCGACAACAACCTCGGTGGTGAGGAAGAGGCCGGCGATCGACGCTGCGTTCTGCAGTGCCGAGCGGGTGACCTTGGCCGGATCGATGATGCCCTTGGCGATCATGTCGACGTACTCGCCATTGCTGGCATCAAGGCCGTGGCCCGGGGTGAGCTCGCGGACCTTCTCTGCCACGACTCCGCCCTCGAGTCCTGCGTTCTCGGCGATCTGCTTCAGCGGTGCGCTGACGGCCACGCGAACGATGTTCGCGCCGACTGCCTGCTCATCGGTGAGGCCGAGTGCGTCGATCTTCGGGCCAGCTGCCTTCATCGCCTGGATTAGTGCGACGCCGCCACCGGCGACGATGCCTTCCTCGACTGCTGCCTTGGCGTTGCGCACTGCGTCTTCGATGCGGTGCTTACGCTCCTTGAGTTCAACCTCGGTGGCTGCGCCGACCTTGATGACTGCAACGCCACCGGCCAGCTTGGCCAGGCGCTCCTGCAGCTTCTCGCGGTCGTAGTCGCTGTCGGACTTCTCGATCTCGGCGCGGATCTGGTTCACGCGACCGGCGATCTGCTCCTGGTCACCCGAACCCTCGACGATGGTGGTCTCGTCCTTGGAGACGACGACCTTGCGCGCACGGCCGAGCAGGTCGAGTGAGGTGTTCTCGAGCTTGAGACCGACCTCCTCGGAGATGACCTGGCCGCCGGTCAGGATCGCGATGTCCTGCAGCATCGCCTTACGGCGATCGCCGAAGCCCGGTGCCTTGACGCAGACCGAGCGGAAGGTTCCGCGGATCTTGTTCACGACGAGAGTCGACAG
>JBPCSY010000076.1:0-6365 GCA_051006695.1 Candidatus Nanopelagicales bacterium | reverse complement strand
GGCATGTAGTTCGCCAGGAACCCGCGGTCGACGTAGACACTTGAGCCAGCCAGAGGCGCCTTGCGTGCCTCCGGGACATGAGTCCTCACATAGGCAAGCACTTGCTGCTCAGCATCGGCCAGGTCGATACCGAGGGGGATCTCCTCGATCAGGCCTGAGACCGTATGCATGTTGATGACGAAGTCATCCATGCCTGCGAAGGATTCTTCACCGGGCTTGACCACCAGCGTGATGCCCTCATCGAGCTCATTGAGCTCGGCATCGGTGACGATGCAGGCGATCTCCACGATCTCGTCGAATTTCGGATCGAGTCCGGTCATTTCGCAGTCGATCCACACGAGTCGGTCAGCACTGGCCATGCGGGAAGTCTAGGGCCAGGCGTGCGGGTGCCGGTGCGGTGGCTCAGGCGGCGAGCAGCCAGCGCACGAGATCCGTCTCGGTCACGATGCCCACGAGCTTGCTCCTGGAGTCGAGAACTGCGATGGCCTCGAGAGATCGCTCCGACATCAGACGAGCCGCATCGACAGGCGAGGCGTCGGGTGCCAGGCGAACGGAGGCAGTTGCGCCCAGGAGCTCGCCGACCGTGTGCGAACTCAACGCCTCAGCCGTGAGCGGAGCATTGGCCAGGATCATCCGATCGCTCAGGATGCTGATGAACGCTCCGTCAACATCGATCACTGCGATGTGCCGCAATCCGGAAAGCAAGAGCAACTGCCAGGCATCCCAGAGGGATTCGCCCTCTTCCACAGTGAAGACCGGTGCCGACATCACGTCGCCGAGGGTTACTCCAGGGGTCGCCATATGCCCATCCTGGGTGAGTGCGGAGAGTGAAGGCAGGGGAGCAGGGCCCGGGTGAGGAGGACCAAGGTCACGATCTAGGCGGCGGGGCGGCGAGGTCAGGATTCCCGGGATGGCCGCTCTGGGTGCTCCACGTGTCGTTCAGCGCGTCCGTGCCGAAATTTGCAGATAGCCTCGTGCTGTGGCCGACTTCGTGTACCCCCCTGTCGTGCTAGCGGCCAAGTCCGTCTTCAAGGGCCTTGGTATCAAGTTCGTCATTGAGGGCGCCGAGAATCTGCCTCGAAATGGCGGCGTGGTGCTCGCGATCAATCACACGAGTTATCTCGACTTCGCCCTGGGCGGGATACCCGCTGAGCGCATCGGGCGCCACGTGCGGTTCATGGCCAAGGATGGCATCTTCAAGCACCGGATCGCGGGGCCGCTCATGCGCGGGATGAAGCACATCCCCGTGGATCGAGATGCCGGGTCTCAATCCTTTCGCGATGCGGTCGGTGCTCTGAAGGCCGGAGAGATCGTCGGGGTATTCCCCGAGGCCACCATGAGCAAGTCATTCGAGATCAAGGAATTCAAGAATGGCGCCGTGCGCATGGCGATCAGCGCCAAGGCGCCGATCGTTCCGATGATCATCTACGGCGGCCAGAGGATCCTCTATTACGGCCACAAGGACCTCACCCGTGGTCGCACGGTGTGCTTGAGCGTCGGCGAACCGATGTACCCCGAGCGCGGCCAGGATCCCGATGCGCTCACCGTCGAGCTGCGCTCGCGCATGCAGGCTCTCTTGGACGAGACACTCGATCGGTACCCCGCGCCTTTGCCGGGCGAGGACGCCTGGTGGCTTCCGAGGCGTCGAGGCGGAACGGCACCTGAATACGTGCCCGAGACTCCCGAGATCTAGCTAGCGGGGCAGTCGAGTGCGCAGCAGCGATTCCTGCACCACCGATGCCACCAGGATCCCGTTGAGGTCGTAGAACAATCCTCGTGCAAGGCCATGACCACCGCGCGCGACCGGGGTGTCCTGCGCGAAGAGCATCCACTCATTCGCATTAATCGGTGCATGGAACCACACGGCATGATCGATCGAGGCAAGCATCAAGTCCTGCGCGACCTCCTTGCCGCCGTGGGGGCCAAGAGCCGTGCTCACCATTGTGAGGTCGGAGAGATAGGTGAGCGCCGAGGCCTGGATCAGCTGCTCATGCGGCAGCTCGCTCGGAATCCGCACCCACGACATTCCCTCGTAGCGACCATGGCGAAGCGGCATCGCGGTGTCGGGATCGATGATGCGGAGCTCGAATCCCTGATTCGGGGCATCGTGCATTCCGGTCTCGTCCTCGTTCAGGTCGACGTGGCGCGGAAGCAGGATCGCGGCGACGTCATCCGGAAGGGGAGCCGCAGGCTCGGCGAACTGGTGCATCGGGCCCTGCTCGACCAGGGCGAATGACGCGGTCATCATGAAGATGGTCTCGCCATGCTGCACCGCGCGCACGATACGGGTGGAGAAGGAACGGCCATCACGTGGCCGCTCGACGAGGTACGTGATCTGGTCGGAGGATCTGCCGGGGCGGAGGAAGTAACCGTGCAGGGAGTGCACCTGCCGCTCATCGCCCTCGACCGTGGCTCCCGCGGCCATCAACGACTGCGCGGCGATCTGGCCGCCGTACGCGCGCAGGGGAGAACCCGCGTGACACCGACCGGTGAAGATGTCGCGGTCGACTTTGGTCAGGTCGAGGCGGCTGAGGAAGGAATCACTCTGCTGGGGGCTCACGCTCCCATTGTGCTCATCTGCTCGCGCACGGGCGACGTCCTGCCCCGAATCAGGGTCACGAGTCGCGGGTTTCCCGTGCGCTGGAGAGAGGACTATGTGACGATTCGCGCAGTCGCAGAACAGTCGCCCGAGGAGTGCAGATGTCAATGCTCGACCGTGTAGATCCCGAGTCCCGAATCCCGCTGGATGCCCTCAATGCCGCCATGCCCGGCGGCTTCAATGCCATCGCCGATCTCGCCACCCGCCGAGCCACCCTGGACGGCATGCTGGCGATGATGACGGCAGACATCCCGCCGAACCCGAACATCAGCATCGAGGACTCGAGCATTCCCGGCCCGGCTGGAGCGCCCGACATCGCGATTCGTGTCTATCGTCCGAACTCTCCTGCGGCGAGCAAGCCCGGCATCCTCTTCATCCACGGTGGTGGAATGATCCTGGGCAACCTCGAGACCGACAGTCTTGCGGCAGCCGCGCTGTGCGAACTCACCGGTTCGGTCGTGGTCTCGGTCGACTATCGGCTCGCTCCGGAGAATCCGGCACCTGCGGCGATCGAGGATTGCTACGCAGCCCTGCGCTGGATGCACGCTGCATCAAGTGAGCTTGGCTTCGACCCGACTCGACTCGCGTTGTACGGCGGCAGCGCCGGAGGTGGACTCGCCATCGCCACCGCGCTTGTGGCGCGTGACCGTGGAACCCCCATCATCTCCTTCATCATGGCGCCGTACCCGATGATCGACGATCGCAATGAGACCGAGTCCAGCAAGGCTGTTGTCGACCTGGGCATCTGGGATCGCGCGGGCAACATCGAGGCTTGGGCCTGGTATCTCGGCGGCCAGTCTGCTGACCAGTACTCCGCCCCGGCGCGCGCGACCGATCTCAGCAACCTTCCGCCGATGTTCATCGATGTGGGCGACTGCGACATGTTCCTCGATGAGGACACCGCCTTCGTCGAGAAGCTACGGGCTGACGGCGGCACCGTCGAGTTCATCGTCTACCCGGGGGCGTATCACGCCTCCGAGGTCTTCGCTCCGACTGCCGACTTGAGTCAGCGCATCTCCGCCCGTCGAATCGAGGCTTTGAAGGCGGCTCTCGCCTAGTTCGGTTCGCTGCCTAGGTGATCAACTGCCAGGCGAGAGTGAGCGATACTCCGAGAAGCACGAGTTGCAGGATGCGGGTGGCCGCGGTCGGACTGATGCGGCGCAGAAGGAATACGCCGATCGGCGCACCGATGACGCCACCGATGCCCAGCACGATTCCTGTGCGCCAGTGGATCCCGCCGTCGACCACCGTGTGACCGACGACCGCTGCCGCACTCGACAGCATGATCACGGCAAGTGACGCGCGCGCGGCAATCTTGATGGGCGTCGACAGCCAAAGGATCTGCAGCGGAACCACGATGAGCCCGCCGCCGATCCCGAAGAGTCCGGCGAGCAGTCCGCCGGATCCGCCGGTGGCGGTGAACTGCAGCGGCGTCGGTGTGCGCGTTGCCTCGATGGTCTCGTCCGTCGCTGGCTTGCGCGCAGTCAGCACGATGTTCGTCAGGTTCAGCAGGATGAAGCCGATGATGAGCACGTCGCCCGGCAGTCGAAATGCGATCCACGCTCCGACTGGTGCCAGCACGATCGCCGGTATCCCCAGCCAGAGCACTCGACGCCAGGGAACCAGGCCCTGACGTGCATTCGTGATCGTGCCGGATGCGCTGGTGATCAGGATGCCCAGGTTGCTGGTGGCCAGGGCCTCGATGACCGGCAGGCCTGCGAAGATGAGAACGGGCACGAAGAACATGCCGCCTCCACCGCCGGTGAGTCCGGCGAGAACTCCCGCGGCTATTGCGGTCACGAACTCCAGAATCACCACGGCGTGCCCGTCCGATCGAAATTCATGCGGCAACGCTAATGCCCACGGGCGACATGGCTACGCTCGTGCCACACATGGTGCCTGTGCTCACAGCCACATGCTCACTGCCAGGGGAGTAACCCATGAATCGCCGTCTCATCGCAGCTTTCGTCGCCTTGGTGTCGGTCGGTGCGCTGGCTCCGACCGCCTACGCGGCGACAGGAGATACCTGGGTGCATCAGATTGGAACCTACGACTACCTCTTATCGCCCGACTACGACGGACTCGCTCCCATCTCCTCAGCCTCGAAGGGCACAACGTTGGGTCTGGGCACCTTCGATCATCTCGATGGTGAGCTGGTGCTGGTCGGCGGACAGATGTTCCGCATTGGCACCGAAGGTTCGCCCATGCGCGTCGACGGGAGTCAGACGACGCCATTCTTCGAATCCGTGAAGTTCGCCCCGACAGATTCAGGTCCGGTTCCTCCTGGCACTACCTGCGCGAATCTGATCTCAGGCGTGAATGCTCTGGCGAAATCTGACCAGGGAATGGTGGGCGTGCGCGTGCGCGGAACTTTCTCCGATCTCACCTTCCGAAGCGTTCCGGCGCAGACCGTTCCCTATCCGTCACTTTCGCAAGTCGTGGCCAAGCAGACTTTGTTCCCGGTAGGGCAGCGGCGCGCAGTTCTGGTGGGCTTCCGCACAGGTCCTGATCTCGCGGGCACCGGTGCCCCAGGGCTGCACCTTCACGGTCTCGCTGCTGACCGAAAGGCGGGAGGCCACGTGGTCTCGTGCGTTGCGGGAAGCGATGTTCAGGTCTCAGTGCAAAGAACCTCAGGGATCGTCGTCCAGGGTGCCGCTCAGTAGTCGTGGTGCGCCCGGAGGGACTCGAACCCCCAACCGACTGGGTAGAAACCAGTAGCTCTATCCATTGAGCTACGGGCGCGTGCCGTCGAGGCTTCCCCCGGCAGGCGGAGCCCATTCTTCATCCTCCGAGCTTCTCGGGAGCAGGCAGGTGCAAGACTGGTGCCATGCCTGCCAGCCACGCTCCCTCGGTTCTCATCACCGGCATTCACACTGCCGTCGGTGAGGCGGTCGGATACGAGTTCATTCGCAATGGCTGGTTCGTCATGGGCGCCGATGAGCTAGCCCACACCTCGCACTTCTCTCGCGCCCAGATTCGCGCCGAGATCGGCAACCTCGATTCGTATCGCACGATGATCGAACTGGCGGCTCTCCGCGGGAACGGCCTCGATTGCGTCGTCCATTGCGATCGCGTACCGATCACGGAGCCCGAAGGCATCGAGTTCGTTCGTGCGGCTGCCGAGCCCTTCCTGAGCGAGATGAATGGCGCAATCGTGAATCTGCTCGGTATCGAGGCAATCCGCGCCCACGATCTGGCCGAGATTTCTCAGGTCACGACTGCTCTTGCCGCGAGGGAGCCGCGAGTGCGCATCAACACTGTTGCGCCGTATCTCACTGTCGAAGCGCACGGCTCGCGCCTGCCGTACGCGGGCACTGACGCTGATGCCTTCCTTGAGCATCTCAATGCAGAGGAGCGCGCGACCCGTGAGCCGCTGAGTATTTACGAGATCGCCGAGGCGGTGTACTACTTCGTCGCGAATCCCGAGCGACTGTCCGGCGTCACCTTCAGCGCCGATGACTCACTTCCTGTCTGGGCGTAGGTCAGGCAGACGCGGCTGCGCGTGCTGCGGCGGGCGCGGCAGCACTGATGATCTCCAGTTCACGCTCACCATGGGCGGCTGAGACGAACCAGGCCTCATAGGCCGAGGGCGGCAGCCACACCCCGTTCTCGAGCATCGAATGGAAGAACGCGCCGAAGGCCTTGGTGTTCTGAGTCTTCGCCTCGTCGTAGGTGTGCACGGTCTCGTTCGTGAAGAACCAGCTGAAGAGATTGCCGGCGCGCTGCGGCGAGTTCGGAACCCCGGCGGCATTGAGCGCGTCGGTGA
>JBPCSY010000075.1:0-6281 GCA_051006695.1 Candidatus Nanopelagicales bacterium | reverse complement strand
GGTCCGGCGTTCGTGCTGAGGATGTCAGTCCAGAGTTGATCATCGGAGGCGGCGATACGTGTCATGTCACGAAGCCCCTGGCCTGCGACTCGAACATGCTCTGGATCGGCCGACATGAGCTGCGCCGCAAGCACGCTCGACAGCACCTGAGGCGCATGAGAGACAAGTGCTACGGCTCTGTCGTGCTCCTCGGGGGTCATCTCGAGTGCGAGAGCCCCGCATGCGGAGACCAGTTGGCTCACGGCAGCCAGGCTCTCCGCCGAAGCCTCCCCCGGCGTGAGGATCCACAGTCGGTCATCGAGGAGGTCCACGCGGGCAGCCGTAGCCCCTGAGACTTCGCGACCGGCCATCGGATGCCCTCCGACCAGGCGACGCGAATCGGCCCCCTGGGCGATGGCATCACGCAGCACTGCGGCCTTGACCGAGGTCACGTCAGTGACGACCGCGTGGGGGAAATCCCTCGATACTCGAGCAAGCGTGGAAGCCGCATGCCTCGGCGGGACGCTGACCACCACGATCTGAGGCTTCGCATCCTCGGTCAGGAGCTCACCTGCCCCCAGCTCACGCGCCACGATGGCCTGGCCCGGAACGACGTCATCGAGAAGGACGTCGATTCCGGCTCGGCGCAGCGAGAGTCCGATCGAGGTCCCGATGAGACCCGTGCCCACGACAAGCACGGGGCCAAGGGGCGCTATCGAGGTCGACATGACCTACCCCCTCAGAGCCCGACGTCGGTGTACAAGGAGCGCAATTCTGCCCCATGAAGCTCGCGCATGACACCTGGCCGCTGCTGTCCGAGGTGAATGGGGCCAATCCTCGTGCGCACTAGCTCAAGAACGGGGTGTCCGACCGACTCCATCATGCGTCGGACAATCCGATTTCGGCCTTCGTGAAGAACAATCTCGACCATCGCTCGATCTGGCAGTTGCTGGACCAGGCGAGCGCTCACGGCCTTCGCGGGACCGTCGTCGAGTTCCACCCCACTGCGCAGCCGGCTGAAGACATCCTTTGCCGGCTTACCCGACACCGTAGCGATGTAGGTCTTCTCGACATCATGCGAAGGATGAGCAAGCCGATTGCCGAGACTGCCGTCGTTGGTCAAGATCAACAAGCCCTCAGTGTCGGCATCGAGGCGGCCGACATGAAAGAGACGCTCCTCCCGATCAGCGACGTAATCGCCTACGCAGGGGCGACCGTGCTCATCAGACATCGTCGAGACGACTCCGCGCGGCTTGTTGAACACGATTACGACCATGTCGGGAATCGTGGGAACACGCTGCCCGTCAACGCGAACTACCGCGGTCAGCGGATCAACCCGCATGCCTTGTTCCTCGACGACAGCTCCGTTGACCTCGACTCGCCCTTGGGCGATCAGGATTTCGCATGCTCGACGGCTGCCGATTCCCGCGAGGGCGAGCACCTTCTGGAGACGAGGCAGATTGCTGTCGTCAGTCACCGGTCGCCACCGAGTCGAGGACGTCCTCGAGATCGGCGAGATCAGGCAGATGCTCGGCAAGCGGCGGGAGATCATCGAGGGAGGCGATGCCCATGCGCTCAAGGAAATGAGATGTCGTGCGGTACAGGATTGAACCGTCATCATGACCGGCTTCCTCGATGAGTCCGCGAGCCACGAGTGTGCGAATGACACCATCGACATTGACTCCGCGGACGGCGGCGACGCGACCACGACTGACAGGCTGCCGGTAGGCGATCACCGCAAGGGTCTCCAGCGACGCCTGAGTCAGGCGAGCTTGCTGTCCGTCGAGCACGAATCGCTCGACGAGCGGCGAGCAGGCGGCACGCGTGTAGTAACGCCAGCCACCGGCAACCTCCCGCAGCTCAAAGCCGCGCTCTTGCGCGTCGTACTCCGAGACGAGCTGAGCAATGGTTTCCTCGACCTCGGTCACCGGCCGACGCGTGGCCGCCGCAAGGGAGAGGACGGTCATCGGCTCGTCGGCCAGCAGCAGAAGCGCCTCGACGCCGGCCGCCAGCGTCGGCGCACCCAACTCGTCTGCAGGAGCGTCATCCTCCTCGACCCCTGCGGGATCGAGCTCGATGCTCTCGTCGACAACTACGTCGACGACGATCTCCTCGACGGTGTCGTTCTCACTCATCGGCACTCCCCTGCTGGTGGTTCTGTTCGCCTGTCAGGTCTTGGTCGGTGACGAATTCTTCGTTCACTCGCGCACGAGCCTCATCTTCGGCATCGGTGCCGTCATCGTTTTCATTCTCGAGGTCTTCCGCGGATTCGGCTGCCAGGCCGGCGTGCTGCTCAGAATTCGAGGGCTCATCCACATTCGACTCAGTGACCGAAGTGCCTTCGAACTCGTCGACGATGCTGATCTCGCCTTCGTCCGGGCCCGTCCAGCGAATAGTGAGATCACCGAGGGGCGTGATCTGCTCGAAAGCGACCATCGCGTCACGGTAGAGCTCGAGCAACGCCAGGAATCGCCCAACGATGAGCATGGTGGTGTCGCAGTCAGCAACAAGAGCGCGGAAGGTAGAGGTGCGCTGGCGCCGCATGCGGTCCGCGATGATGACCGCCTGCTCGCGGACACTGACCTTCTGCACGTGGATGTGACCAATGCCGACTTCAGCGACCGGCTTGGGTGCGAGCGCCTTCGCCGCCAACGCAGCGAATTGGTCTGGCCCCAGACCGAGCAGGACCTCGGGAAGGAGCGCCGCGAACTGCGGCTCCAGGCCTACCGTGCGTGGAACACGGCGGTGCGCGGATCCCATGCTCTCGGCAAAGAGCGCAGCAACTTCCTTGAAGGCGCGGTACTGCAGAAGTCGAGCAAAGAGCAGATCGCGTGCCTCGAGAAGTGCGAGATCCTCTTCGTCCTCAACCTCGCCGCTGGGCAGGAGTCGAGCCGCCTTGAGATCGAGCAGGGTAGCCGCAACCACCAGGAAGCTACTCGCCTCATCGAGATCCCACTCGGTGCCCTGCCCACGTATGTAGGAGATGAATTCATCGGTCACCTGGTGCAAGGCCAGCTCGGTGACCTCGAGCTTGTGCTTGGAGATCAGCTGCAGCAGGAGATCGAACGGACCTTCGAAATCGCCGACATGCACGGAGAATCCAGTGGGGTCCTCGGAGACGGCAGCAGATTCGACTTCGGATTCAGCGGGTGCACTCACCGGGAGAGAACCTCGCGTGCGAGCTGCTCATATGCCTGCGCGCCCGAGCTTCCGGGGGCGTACGACGTGATCGGCTCACCAGCGACAGCGGCATCGGGGAACTTCACCGTGCGATTGATGACAGTTTCGAACACGAGATCGCCGAAGGCGCCGCGGACGGTCTCAAGCACCTCGCGGCTGTGCAGGGTTCGAGGGTCGTACATGGTGCCGAGCACGCCCATGATCGTCAGGCCCGGGTTCAGGCGCGAGGTCACCTTGTCAATAGTGTCCTTGAGCAGGGCGACGCCGCGAAGGGCGAAGTACTCGCATTCCATCGGGATGATCACTCCGGAACTCGCAGTCAGGGCGTTGAGAGTGAGCAAGCCCAGTGACGGCTGGCAATCGATCAGGATGACGTCGTACTCATCGATGATGGGAGCCAGAGCTCGGCCCAATGCGTACTCACGACCCACTTCGCTCACCAGCTGGAGCTCGGCCGCGGACAGGTCGATATTGCTCGGCTGTAAATCGAGATTCTCGACATCCGTCGAGACGATGACATCGCCCACGTGGCAGTCAGGTTGCGTCAGCAGGTTGTAGATCGACAGTTCCATCTCGTTGGGATTGAGCCCGAAAGAGATCGACAGTGCGCCCTGCGGATCGAAGTCGACGAGCAGCACGCGGCGACCGTAACCCGCCAGAGCGGCTCCCAGGCTTACGGTCGAGGTGGTCTTCCCGACGCCGCCCTTCTGATTGACCATGGCAAGGACCCGGGCAGGGCCATGCGAAGTCAAGGGGGCGGGTTCTGGGATCTCGCGACTCACGGGACGACTCTACTGTGAACGTGGACCAAATCCGGCTGTCCTCCCCCGCGGGGGCGGAGCCATACGCCGCTCGGGGGCGAGGCGGCTGTGCCGCCGCCTCCGGTCTTCGGGTGCTCTCAGAGCGCCCTCGGGTGGCTCGTGGCGTACACCTGGCGCAGGGTCTCGGCCGTCACCTGGGTGTAAATCTGAGTTGTCGTCACTGACGAGTGACCGAGGAGCTCTTGCACGACCCGCACATCAGCCCCGCCTTCGAGTAGGTGGGTGGCGAATGAGTGCCTCATCGTGTGCGGGCTCACTGCCGCATCGATCCCGGCTCTCTGCGCCGCGCGCGACAGCACCTGCCAGGCACTCTGCCGCGAGAGAGGCCCCCCGCGCGTGTTGAGAAAGACCCTCGTTGTTCCGCGGCCCTTCATCGCCAAGGGAGGGCGCCCGCGCACCAGGTAGTCGGAGAGGGAGGCCGCTGCATACTCTCCCAGGGGAAGCCTGCGCTGCTTGTCTCCCTTACCGGTGACAACCAGCGTGCGCTGCTCGAAATCGAGATCGTCGACGTCGAGTCCGATGGCCTCGGAGATGCGGGTGCCGGTGCCGTACAGCAGCTCCAGGAGGGCGCGGTCACGCAGACCTGAGGGCGTCTCGAGATCTCCGGCCGCCTCGAGAATCGATGAGATCTCCGAGTAAGCCAATGCCTTGGGCAACCGCTGGGGAATCGCGGTCGGACGCACATCTACGCATGGGTCAGTGACAGTCCAGCCTTCGCGAACCGCGAACTTGTGCAGGGCCCGAACCGCGATGACCGCACGAGCCGCGCTCGAAGCCGAGAGCGCCGGGCCGTGCTCGTCGGCATGACGCAGTGAGACGGCGAAGTCGGAGACGTCATTGGGCCGAATCGCATCGATGGCGTCCAACTGCCGATCCGCGCACCAGCCCTGGTACCGGCGAAGGTCACGACCGTAAGCCTGCACGGTATGGGCGCTCAGTCCGCGTTCGACGGAAATGTGGTCGAGATATCCGACCACTGCATCCCGTAGTCGCGTGGCGATCAGTCCAGCACCTCGGCGAGAGAGAGTGACCCAAGCCCGAAGGCCTCGGCCACGGCACCATACGTGATCTGACCGTCGTGAACATTGAGACCGAGTGCGAGGGAGTGATCATCGCGAGCTGCCTGCCTCCAGCCCTTGTCCGCAATCGCCACCGCGTAAGGCAAGGTCACATTGGTCAACGCATAGGTGGAGGTATGCGGAACCGCACCCGGCATGTTCGCGACGCAGTAGAAGAGCGAGTCGTGCACCGGGTACGTGGGCTCAGCATGGGTGGTCGGCCGTGAGTCCTCGAAGCATCCTCCCTGATCGATGGCGATGTCGACGAGGACGGAACCCGGCTTCATCCGCGCGACCATGTCATTGGTCACGAGCTTGGGTGCCTTCGCGCCGGGAACCAGAACAGCACCGATCACCATGTCGGCATCTTTGACCGCGGACTCGATCTCATAAGCATTGGAGGCGATGGTCTGCATATGGCCCTGGTAGATCGCATCCACGTGGCGCAGGCGGTTGATATTCGTGTCAAAGAGCAGTACTTCTGCCTGCATGCCGAGTGCGATGGCTGCCGCATTCATGCCTGCGACGCCGGCACCCAGAACCACGACCTTGGCCGCGTAGACACCCGAGACACCACCCATGAGCACGCCACGGCCGCCATAAGGGCGCATCAGAGCCTGGGATCCGACCTGTGGTGCAAGCCGGCCGGCGACCTCGGACATCGGGGCGAGCAGCGGGAGGCTGCGGTCGGGCATCTCAACCGTCTCATAGGCAATGGCGGTTGCTCCCGAGGCTACGAGGGCATCGGTGCACTCGCGCGAAGCGGCGAGGTGCAGATAGGTGAACAGGATCTGACCCTTGCGAATCTTGGAGTACTCGGAGGCGATGGGCTCCTTGACCTTCATGATCATGTCGGCCGTCGCCCAGACATCATCAGCAGTCGGAAGAATCACGGCGCCTGCCTTGATGTAGTCGTCGTTGGCTATCGATGAGCCCACGCCGGCATCGGTATCGATGAAAACATCGTGACCATGACGAACCAGCTCGTTGACGCCGGCAGGGGTTATCGCCACCCGGAACTCGTTGTTCTTGATTTCCTTGGGGATTCCGACCTTCACGACTTCCTCCTCGTGCCCTGCCTTCGCATGGCTCTTCAGCGATAGTAGGCCTGTCGCCCAGCTTTAGGCCCCGGACGAACCACCCCGTGGGAGTGGTGTCGAGCAATCAGTCACCTAGATGGACACGTCCTTGCGCAAGCAAGTGATCGCGCACCATCCAAGGAGCGTCAGCCGGCCGCAAGGAA
>JBPCSY010000074.1:0-3603 GCA_051006695.1 Candidatus Nanopelagicales bacterium | reverse complement strand
GTTCGGGAGACCTTCAAGATCCTGCGCGAGTACCTCCCCGAACTCACGGTCGTGGAGGTACCCAGTGGCACCCAGGTGCTCGACTGGACGGTGCCGGACGAATGGAACGTGCGGTCGGCCTACCTAGAGGATCCAGCAGGCGAACGAATCATCGACTTCGCCGACTGCAATGTGCATCTTGTCGGCTATTCGGTGCCGGTCGATGTGCGCCTCGATCTCGAAGACCTTCAACCGCATCTGCACTCAGACCCAGAACATGCCCAGGCAATCCCGTACGTCACCAGTTACTACACCCGCACGTGGGGCTTCTGCTTATCGGCCAACCAACGGGCGGGCCTCGGGCCAGGCACCTACCGTGCCGTCATCGACGCCACTCTCGAACCCGGGGCGCTGACGTACGGCGAACTGGTCATCCCGGGCAACTTCCCGGAGGAAGTGCTCATCACGACGTACATCTGCCACCCGTCGCTCGCGAACAACGAACTGTCCGGGCCGATGGTTGCGGTCGGACTCGCCAGATGGCTGCAGTCGCTGACCAACCGCACGTACTCCTACCGTTTGGTCTTTGCACCGGAAACGATCGGTGCCATCACCTACATCGACCGCAACCTCGAATACCTCCGCTCACACACCGTCGCGGCGATCAACTTGACCTGCATCGGTGATGACGGCCACTACTCGTATCTCGCCAGCCGCATGGGCACGAGCGCGCTCGACCGCATTGCCCGCCGGGCAATTCGACGGCGGCCTTCAGGCATCGAATACTCGTATCTCGACCGTGGGAGCGACGAGCGACAGTACGGCATGCCTGGCATCGACCTGCCGATGATCTCGCTGATGCGCACGAAGTACGGCGAATACCCCGAGTACCACACTCACCTGGATGACCTCTCGGTCGTCACGCCCACTGGCCTGCAAGGCGGGCTCGATCTCGCTCGAGAATGCCTAGCCGAACTTGAGTCGGCCGTGTACTACGACAATCACGTGATCGGCGAACCCCAGCTCGGCAAGCGAGGCCTCTACCATTCGATGCATGCACGGACCGTCTCGGACGAGATCTTGTTGCGCACGCATGTGCTCGCATATTCCGACGGCCAACACAGCGCTGCCGACATCTCGGAGATGACGGGCGCCTCCCTCGAGGACGTCCAGTCGCTCATCGATGAGCTGGTCGACCACCACATCATCACTCCAACACACCTTCGAAAGGCGGACGCGTGAGCGTTGCATCCCATTACGACGGCAGTGCCTCATCCTATGCCGATCAGTACAACCCCGAGAAAGTATGGACGAACGAGGAGTACCCGGCCAACTACTTCCGACTCCAACTCGTCCAGAGACTATTGGCCGGGGCAGAGGCTCACTCTGTGTATGAGTTCGGCTGTGGGGATGCCACTCCCCTGGTGCGGATCGCCGCGGGTGGGCTCAGAGTCGCAGCGAACGACGTGTCGCGGGAAATGGTCCGCTTTGCCCGCGCCAACCTTGAGGGTGCCGGACTTTCGGCCGACCAGGTGACCTTGCTCGACGTGCAAGACCCAGCGGCGCTGGATGCTGAAGCCGAGTTTCGTGGTGAGTTCGACTCCGTGATTGCGATGGGCGTGATTCCTCATGTCACGGACGACGACGCGTTCGTCACGGGAATGTCGCGCTTCGTGCGGCCTGGCGGCCAATTGCTGCTGCAGTTCCGGAATTCGCTGTTCAGCATGTTCACGTTCAACCGCTTGACCAAGGAATTCGTCCTCGACGAACTGCTGTCGCCGGTCTCTGCTGGCATCAAGTCGGTCGTCGAAGCTGACCTCGATTCGCGGCTTGCCGTAGACAAGCCCCCGCGGCGGACCCGGCCCACGGGTGACGGCTATGACCAGATCCTTTCGCGCTTCCACAACCCCTTTGAACTCGCCGAAGTCGTGCGCTCACAAGGATTCTCCGATCTTCGCTTCCATTGGTACAACTACCATCCGGCCTACCCGATGATCGCCGATCAGGTCGACCCGAAGGCTTATCGGCAAGCTCAGATGGATCTCGAAGGCGACACCAGTTGGCGCGGAATGTTCCTTTGCTCGGCTGGCATCATCGAAGCAACGAAGGACTAGTCCTCATGACGTCCCTTGCGCTGATGCTGAAGTCCTTCTCGGGGGACTTCGACTACGCCAAGCGATTGGTTGCCAGTTTCATCGAGCACAATCCCACCGGCTTGCAGCTGTACTGCGTCGTGCCCGCAGAAGATGTTCTACTGTTTTCCGAACTTGCGTCATCGCACGTCACAGTGATTGATGAGAGCCCCTTCGAGAACTACTTCACCATTGATTCGCTCCACGGCATTCGCCCCGGGTACATCAACCAGGAGATCGTCAAGCTCGCCTTCTGGGAACTCGGCCTAGCCGAAAACTACTTCTGTATTGACTCCGATGCGGTCATCATCCGTGATATCACTGCTGAGGACTTCATCGCTGCTGACTGTTTTCCCTACAGTGTGCTCATCGAGGACAAGGAACTCAAGGTCGAGCCCCGCTACTACCGCGAGTACTGGCGCTCACGCGAAACCTCTGTGGCGCGCATCGCCCACGAGGTCGGCCTCGACGGGCGAGTGCTGCGCACCTGCCACGGGCACCAAGTGTTCTCATCGACTGTGCTGAAGTCATTCAAGGAAGATTTCCTTGCCGCGCGAGGATGGTCCTACCTCGATGCACTGGAGATAGCTCCTTACGAATTCACCTGGTACAACATGTGGCTGCAGAAGTCGGGTGCGATTCCCATCCATGCACGGGAGCCTTTCGTGAAGGTCTTCCACCATGAGGGCCAGCACCTGGAGTACATCCTTCGCGGGATAGGCACGGATGACATCGCCCGCGGCTATCTCGCCATCGTCATCAACTCGAACTACTCCCGCGATCTCGGCCTGGTGTCTTTGGATTCGGACAAAGCCAGGGCACTCGCCCCCTACCTGTCGTACCGCGAAGCCGCCGCGCTCATTCGGACGAAAATACGTGAGTCAGTGCGACGACGAACGAGCAGTTAGCGACGTGCCATCCGTCGACGTTCACGCTCGACACGCAAGTGACTGATCTTGAGAGTCAAGGGCGAGGCGTCCGTCAGTCGCACACCAGCAATCGCGCTGGTTGACCTGTCGATTCGAGAGACGTATCGGTTGACAAATCCACGGCGCAGCATCATGAGGCCGTAGGCCACCGCACCCTCACGCCTTCCCTGTATCGGAGACTTAATCGCGTCCTGCAGTTCGCCGATCGTGATGACGCGGGTCGCGCAGCCGAGCTCGTCGTACGCCGAGGGGCCCATGACGACCACGGGACAGCCGGCATAGGCCGCTTCTACGCCTGTCGTTGTCCCGTACGTGATGACTACATCCGACTGCCGCATCAGCGTGTACGAGTCGACGGGCGAGAACTCGTCGAGGTGCACATCCGGCGAGACAGACGCGACGACTTCATGCCACTCCTCGACGTCGCGTCGGGGCTTCATGCGCAGGTGCGGGTGCGTGCGTACGAGCAGCATGGTGTTAGGCGCCTGGCGGCAAGCGTCGGCGACTGCTTGCAGGGCCGAGGGTTGGCCGAGGAAGTATTCGTCCCAATCCAGGTCAAGTTC
>JBPCSY010000073.1:0-17982 GCA_051006695.1 Candidatus Nanopelagicales bacterium | reverse complement strand
TCGACATAGATGACGCGATACCGCTCGTGATACCTCGCCGCGATGGTGTCGATATCGAGGCGGGCGGAGGCGATTTCGAGCAGCTCGGTGTAAGTCATGACCTCCTCGAGGTCAGCGACGTCTTGCTCCTGGCTGGCCAGGTGGCCGATGGCACTCCAGGCCGGGATACCCGAGCTCTCGGCGATGTCGCGAAGGCGCTCGGGCGTGATGCCCTGACCTGCGGCACGCGCGATCACTGCACGTACCTCATTGGCGAAGCCGAGGGTCGAGAGCGCGGCGGCGAGATCATCGGGCCACTCGATGACGCCATCCTCGACGGAGCCGAGCAGCAGATCGCGGATGCGCACGTCTTCCTCGGCGCCGGACATCAGGCGCGGGGAGATCAGGTAATCATCGGCGGTCTCGCGAATGACCCCGTAGGCGAAGGAGTGGAAGGTGGCGACGGTGGGCACGAGCCCGCCCCCGATGCGAGCAACCAATCGATCGCGCAGTTCGCCCGCTGCGCGCTTGCCGAAGGTGAGCACGAGAATCTCGGACGGGGCCAGCGGAGTTGTCGGATCAGCGAGGCGAGCTGCCACCGCCTCGACGATCGTGGTGGTCTTGCCGGTGCCCGGGCCGGCCAGGACGAGCAGGGGACCTTGGGTGTGAGCGACCACCCGAGCCTGCTCGGGATCGAGGACCGCGGGAGCCGAGGGTGGGATCGGGCTGAGATCGAGCAGGAAACGGCTCGCCGAGGCGCCCTGCCCGGAAACTGCCCCCTTGGTCGCGCCCATGGTGCATTGGTACCACGCCCGTCTGACACGATCTACCGGTGACGGTCGACCCGAGTGATGCCACCCAGGTCATCGAGGATGGCGTGGTGGAGCCGCGCCTGCGGCGTCCCCTCGATCTCGTCCGCTTCGTCATCGCCCTGGGCATTGCCGGCGTCACCCTGCTGATCGCCTACTTCGCCACGAGTACGACGGCCGGACTCGACTCCGACATCACCTCCGGTGTGCAGAACCTGCCCGGCCCGCTGGTGCTCGTACTGAACATCATCGGCGGCATCGGCACCCTGGGTCTGCCCATCGCGGCGGCCGTCGCCCTGATCCTGCGCAAGCGACTACGCCAGCTCTTCGACGCACTCGTGGCCATGCTGCTCACCGTCGTCGTGCTCACCGCGACCTCGTCGCTCATCTCGGCATTCGGCAGCGATCAGTTGATGGCCGCGCTCGCCGGCTCCTCCAACCCCAACAGCGTCTCGACCGCGCCGATCCTCGGCGGCCTCATCGCCTTCGTCACCGTCAGCCGCCTGATGATGCGCCGGCCATGGAATGTGCTGAGCATCGCGGTCATTGGCTCCGTCGTCGCGGTCACCGTCATCAGCTCGTCCATCGCGCTCGCCGGCATCGGTTTCTCATTGGCTGTCGGCTGGGCCCTCGGCCTGCTCACCCGCTATGTCGTGGGCACGCCCACCACCCGGCCCAACGGCTACGAGATTGCCGCCACCCTGGACCGCAACGGTTACCCCGTCACCACCCTGCGCGCCATCACGACCACCAAGCAAGGGCGCCGCTACATCGCGACCACGCGCAGCGGCGGTCTCCTGCGCGTCACTGTGTTCGACCGCGATCTCGAGGGCGCCGGCCTGATCAGCTGGCTCTGGACTTCGGCTCGTCTGCGTAACGAGCCCGGCACCGGCGCGTTCAACCTGCGTCGATCCCTCGATCATGCCGCGCTCATGGCCTACGCGGGCCAGGCTGCAGGCGTGGCTGCACCCCGACTCCTCGTCGCAGCCGAGATTGGGCCTGACTCAGTGCTTCTCGCCTACGAGCAGATCATGGGCACCACCTTCGACCAGATCGCCGACCTCTCCGACGCCGACCTCGAGGCCACGTGGCGCGCGATCCGCACCATGCACGAGCACGACCTGAGCCATCGCGGCCTGCATGCCAGCAATATGGTGCGCGATCTCGACGGTGATGTGTGGCTGGTCGGCAATAACGGCGGAAGTATCGCCGCGGGCGATGTCGCCAAGCGCATTGATCTCGCCGAACTCCTCGTCACGCTGGCACTTCTCACTGATGTCGAACGCGCAGTGACCACCGGACGCACGGTTCTCGGCAACGCCGGCCTGGCCCGCGCCCTGCCCGTTCTCCAGAAGGTCGCACTCTCGTCGGCCACCCGCAAGGCCCTGCGCAAGCAGCGCAGGCTGCTGGTGAACCTGCGTGATGCACTCGTCGAGATGCGACCTGATGCAGATGTCGAGCAGATCCAGCTGCAGCGCATCAAGCCGCGCACGCTGATCATGATCATTGTCGGCTCGATCGCCGGCTACGTACTTCTCTCCCAGCTGGCCTCCGTCGACCTCGCGACACTGCTCACCTCTGCCAACTGGTGGTGGATGGGTGCTGCACTGCTCATGAGCCTGGTTACGTACGTGGCCGCTGCCTGGTCGCTCTCAGGTTTCGTGCCCGAGCACCTCAAGCTCCATCGCACGGTGGCCGCCCAAGTAGCCGGCGATTTCGCCACCCTCGTGTCACCCCCGACTCTCGGCGCGGTGGCAATCAACCTGCGCTTCCTGCAGAAGGCCGGCCTGCACCCTGCTCTGGCTGCGGCGAGCGTGGGCGTCTCCCAGGTCATGGCGTTCGTCTTCCACATCCTGCTGCTCTTCGTCTTCGGCATTGCCGCAGGTACCCAGCATGACTTCACCTTCAACCCACCGCGGATTCTGGTGATCGCCGTGGTCGCCGTCGCGATCGTCATCATGGCGCTGTTCGCGGTGCCGTGGGTGCGTCACACCATTCGCAAGCGCCTTGGCCCAACCCTCAAGGAGGTCGGCCCGCGCCTCGTGACCGTCGCCCAGCGACCGCTGAAGCTACTCGAGGGTGTCGGCGGCATCATCTTGCTCAACTTGGCCTACATCGGCGTGCTCGCCGCTTGCGTCTTCGCCTTCGGCGGTGACCTCAATATCGCCGTGATCGCCGTGGTCTATCTCGCCGGTGCCACCATCGGCCAGGCGGCACCCACCCCCGGTGGTCTCGGCGCGGTCGAGGCCGCACTCTCCGCAGGCCTGACGGCGGCCGGTCTCGACGGTGGCACGGCGGTCTCCGCGGTGCTGGCCTACCGACTCGTCACCTTCTGGCTGCCCACGATTCCTGGTTACTGGTGCTTCACCTGGCTGACCAAGAAGGGCGCCCTGTAGCGCACCTGGCACCCCGCTCACACCGCTCGGCAATAATGGCGGCATGAAGAGCCTTCGTATTCGCCTGACTTTCCCGCCCGGCCCCGCCACCGAGCCCGTGATCTACGAGATCGTCAAGCGATTCGACGTGGTGCCCAATATCCGCCGCGCCTCGATCCAGGAGCACACCGGCTGGATGGTTCTCGATCTCGCGGGCGAGCAGGCTCAGCTCGATGCCGCTCTCGAGTACATGACCGGCCTGGGTGTGGACGTGTCTGATCCTGACGGAGACATAGTCGCGGGTTAACGCCCGAAGCGACCGCGGACGGCATAGCCTTCGGGCATGAGCGATGTGACGATTACCGCGACAGAGAACGGCCCACTCGAGGTCTCCGGACCTTGTTCCGTCAAGAACGCTGAGGGCGAGACCCTGCGCGAAGGCGACAAGATGTACCTGTGCCGCTGCGGCCACTCGGCGAACAAGCCCTTCTGCGATGGAGCTCATAAGCGTGAAGGGTTTGTCGGCTGAGAAGCTCGCTTCTCAGATCGCAAACACAAGCGCTTTCAGCCGGCGCAGCCGGCTATAAGCGTGAAGGCTTCGTTGGCTGAATGGCCGACAATGTCGATGGCCCGCGACCATACACTCGGGCCCACGACCAGGAATACTAGTACGTGGGCTTGTCCGGCTCGATCTGATTGATCCAGGCCAGGATTCCGCCGCCGACGTGAATGGCGTTGGAATAGCCGGCCGCCTTGACTGCCGCGAGCGCCTCGGCCGAGCGGCCACCGACCTTGCAGTGCAGCACGATGCGCTTGTCATCGGGCAACGTGCTGAAGGCCGAGCCGTCGAGGATCTCGCCCTTGGGGATGAGAATGGCGCCGGGAATGCTGACGATCTCGAACTCACCGGGCTCACGCACGTCGATGAGGACGAAGTCCTCCTCGCCCGCCGCTCGGCGATCGAGCATCTCCTTGAGCTGAACAACCGAGATAGTGGAGTCCCTCGCGGCCTCGGCAGCCTCGTCCGAGATCGTGCCGCAAAAGGCCTCGTAGTCGATGAGTTCAGTGACGGTGGCGTTCGCACTGCAGACTGCGCAGTTCGGATCCTTACGGATGTTCACCTTGCGGTAGGTCATCTCCAGGGCGTCATAGATCATCAGCTGGCCCACCAGGGGCTCACCGATGCCTGCGAGCAGCTTGATGGCCTCAGTGACCTGGATCGATCCGATGCTCGCGCAGAGAACGCCGAGAACACCGCCCTCGGCGCACGACGGAACCATGCCGGGAGGCGGCGGCTCCGGGTACAGGCAGCGGTAGCACGGGCCGTACTCGGCCCAGAACACGCTGGCCTGGCCGTCGAAGCGATAGATCGAGCCCCAGACGTAGGGCTTGTCGAGCAGCACGCAAGCGTCATTGACGAGGTAACGAGTCGCGAAGTTGTCAGTGCCGTCAACAATGAGGTCGTATTGCGAGAAGAGATCCATGACGTTCGTCGAGTCAAGGCGGGTCTCGTGAAGGTTCACCGTGATGAGCGGATTGATCTCACGCACACTGTCGCGTGCGCTTTCGGCCTTGGAGCGACCGACATCGCTCTGGCCGTGAATGATCTGACGCTGGAGATTCGACTCGTCAACAGTGTCGAACTCGACGATGCCGAGAGTGCCGACACCCGCGGCTGCGAGATACATCAGTGCCGGGCTACCGAGACCGCCGGCACCCACGCACAGCACCTTGGCATTCTTCAGGCGCTTCTGACCGGCCATCCCAACGTCGGGGATGATCAGGTGGCGGCTGTATCGGCGCACCTCGTCAACAGTAAGGCTCTCGGCGGGCTCCACGAGGGGAGGCAGGCTCACGACGTACTCCTGTTCGGCTGGCGATGCGAGTGCAAGGGCTCAAGCCTAACTTCCGCACCGAGATCTAGCCGTCGGCCTGCGCCACCTGCACAGCGTTCGCAGGAAGGGCCCACGCAGCCTCGTCCGGTAATGCCCTGCTACTGACCTGAGCCCTGCGAGGCAGATCCCTGCGCGACCAGATTGCGCATCACGCGCAGCGAGACCGACAAGGTTGCCAGATCCGCATCCTCCTGAGACGAGATCTCGGCCAGCGTCGCTCGGGCACGACCAAGCCCATCAGCGTGCACTGACTCCCAGGCGGCCACGCGCTCAACCGGGGTGACTGTGGCCGGTGTCGAACGGGCAACTCGATTAGTCAATGCCGCCACGGCCGCATACAGATCGCTGCGCAGTGCCTGCCGAGCGAGCGCATTCCAGCGATCGGTGCGCGGGAGAGCGGTGATGCGCCCCAGGGTCGAATCAACCCCGTAGGTCTCCGACACGGTGAAGTACAGCGGTAGCAGCGTCGCCATCGACTCATCGATGCGACGAGCGACCTCGGCAATGTCGAGGAGCGCGAAGACATCGAGGGCCTCCGCCGCGCGGGCCGCAAGACCGGGTTCAGCACCAAGCCCGACAAAGGCCGCGGTCTGCATCTGGAGGCGCCGCGCCTCCCCGCCGACGAGTGCACCGGCCACCTCGGGTGCGTACTGCTCAATGATCGGGCGTAGCCGAGCGATCTCAGCCTCGACGTCGAGAGTCCCGCCGCGAGTCTGCAGGAACCAGCGAGTCGCACGGTCGAGAAGTCGTCGAACTTCGAGGTGCATTGCCGTCTGCGCGGCAGTCGGGATTGCGTTGTCCTCCGCGTTGATGGCCTGCCACATCTGCCGAATTCCGAAGATCTCGATCACGACTGCCGCGGCGCGCACGACCTCGATCGGATTCGCGCCGGTCTCCTCCATCGCACGGAAGACGAAGGTGATGCCTGCCAGGTTGACCAGCTCATTGCAGATCACCGTGCTGATGATCTCGTTGCGCAGCGGGTGCGCATCGAACTGCTGGCCGAACTCCTCGCGCAGTCGGGAGGGGAAATACTCGGTGAGAGCCTTCGAGGTCCACGACTCGAGCGGAAGGGATGACGCGGTCACCTCTGCCGTGAGCTCGTTCTTGACGTAGGCAAGTAGCACGGCGAGTTCCGGGGATGTCAGCCCTTGGCCGGCCGCTCGTCGCGCGGCGAACTCGGCGTCATCGGGAAGGAATTCGATGGCTCGATCGAGCATTCCACGGGCCTCGAAGTCGGCAATGAGGCGCTGATGCACGGTGAGCAGACCAACGGCACCGGCGCGGGCATTGCCGAGCACCACGTTCTGCGCATAGTTGTCCGCGAGGACCTGAGCGGCCACCTCGTCGGTCATCGAGGCCAGCAGTGCATCACGCTTGCCCGCTTCGAGGAGCCCTCGCGCGATGAGCCCGTCGAGCAGTATCTTGACATTGACCTCGTGATCCGAGGTATCAACGCCGGCAGAGTTATCGATGGCGTCGGTGTTTATACGAATACCGGCTCGTGCGGCCTCGACGCGCCCGAGCTGAGTGAAGCCGAGGTTGCCACCCTCCCCCACGATCCGGCAGCGCAGCCTGCCGCCGTCAACACGAATGGCGTCATTCGCCTTGTCACCTGCTGCCGCGTTCGTCTCCGTCGCCGCCTTCACGTACGTGCCGATGCCGCCATTCCAGAGCAGGTCGACCGGGGCGAGAAGGATCGAGTGAATGAGCTCTGCGGGCGTGAGGTGCGAGATCTCGGGATCGATGCCCAGGCAGGCACGCATCTCCGGCGTGATCGTCACGGACTTCGCGGCGCGCGAGAAGACGCCGCCGCCCGCCGAGATGAGTGACGGGTCGTAATCAGCCCAGCTGGAACGAGCCAAGGCGAAAAGGCGGCTGCGCTCGGCGAAGGACCGCCCTGCATCAGGAGTCGGATCAATGAAGATGTCACGATGATCGAAGGCTGCGACCAGCCTGATGCGCTCGCTCAATAGCATGCCATTGCCGAAGACGTCACCACTCATGTCACCGATGCCGACAACGGTGAAATCCTGTGTCTGCGTATCGAGATCCAGCTCTCGGAAATGGCGCTTGACCGACTCCCAGGCACCGCGGGCAGTAATGCCCATCGCCTTGTGGTCGTAGCCGACCGAGCCGCCGGAGGCGAAGGCATCGCCGAGCCAGAAGTGGTACTCCTTCGAGATGGAGTTGGCGAGATCAGAGAAGGTCGCCGTGCCCTTATCTGCAGCGACAACGAGATAGGGATCGTCACCGTCGCGTCGCACGACATCAACAGGTGGCACAAGCGTGCCCTTGACGAGGTTGTCGGTGAGGTCAAGCAGCGCGGAGACGAACTCTCGGTACGCCGCCTTCCCCTCGGTCATCCAGGCTTCGCGATCCACCGTGGGATCAGGCAGCTGCTTGGGCAGGAAGCCGCCCTTCGCACCGACCGGAACAATGACCGCGTTCTTGACCTCCTGCGCCTTGACCAGACCGAGGATCTCGGTGCGGAAGTCCTCACGTCGATCACTCCAGCGCAGGCCGCCGCGAGCGACCATTCCGAAGCGCAGATGCACGCCCTCCACCCGAGGTGAGTACACCCAGATCTCGAATCGGGGTCGCGGCAGGGGAAGGTCGGTGATCGCTGAGGGATCGAGCTTGAATGCCAGTGCCCTGCGCTCGCGCGCCGGTAGGAAGTAACTGGTGCGCAGGGTCGCCCTGACCAGGCCGAGCATGGTGCGCAGGATTCGGTCGTGATCAAGGCTGACCACTGCATCGAGCCTGCTCTCGATCTCGAACACGAGGGCATCAGCATTCACGGAGCGCTCGGGAACGCCCTCCGCGAATTGCGTCTCGAAGAGCGTGACCAGAAGCACGGTGATCGCAGAGTTCGCGGCAACGACCTGCTCGATGTAGTCCTGGCCAAATGTCGTGCCGATCTGGCGCATGTACCGCGAATAGGCGCGGATCAGCGCGGACTGCTTCCAGGTCAGACCCGCGCGCACGATCAGGGCATTGAAGTCATCGACCTCGCACTCACCCGACCACGCTGCCCGGAACCCATCCTCGAAGCGCTCGGCCAGGCTTTCCGCTACGGCGATATCCCCGGCGGGAAGGGCGAGACCGAAATCGAGGACCCAGGCCTCCTGGCCATCCGCGCGGCGGATCTCGTACGGATACTCGTCGAGCACTTCGACGCCCATGCGCTGCAGGATCGGCAGCAGGCGCGACAGCGACATCGCCGAACCAATGCGCAGGACTTTGAAGCGCGGCTCATCGCTTCCGTAGAAGTCGACATGCATCTGCCCTGGCTCAAGCTCCTCGAGGATCCGCACATCCGACACGGCAGTCTCGGATGTGAAGTCCTCCTTGTAGCTCTCGGTAAAAGCACTGGCATACATCCGGGCGAAACGAGCGGCCTCATCGTCTCCGAGAATCGCGATGAGGTCATCGACAAAGGTGTCCTCCCAGCTTCGAGCAGCCTGGGCCAACTCGGCTTCCAGGGCCGCATGATCGATCTCCGGGATACCGATGGTCGGATCCACGTGAATGACGTAGTGAAGTCGTGCGAGCACCGACTCGGTGATGAGCGCGGTGTAGTCGACAGAGACGCCGCCGAATTCGCGCATGAGGATTGTCTCGATCCGCTTGCGCGTCGTGCTGTTGTAGCGATCTCGGGGAAGGTAGACCAGCACGGAGACGAAACGACCGTAATCATCCGAGCGCAGGTACGCCTTCGTCTGACGGCGCTCCTGGAGGTGGAGTACCGAGCCGGCGATGGCGAGCAACTGCCACGTGTGCGCCTGGAAGAACTCGTCGCGCGGATACGTCTCGAGGAATGCCTGGAGATCCTTCGCGCTGTGCGACCCGGGCACGAGCTCAAGGGACTCCATGATCTCGGAAACCCGACGACGAAGCACCGGCACCTGGGACACGCTCTCGCTGTAGGCGGAAGCCGTGAACAGGCCCAGGAAGCGACGCTCGCCGATCACCTTGCCGTTGGCGTCGAATGACTTCACTCCGACGTAGTCGAGGTAGCCGGGGCGGTGCACCGTGGCCCGGGAATTGGCCTTGGTGAGCACCAGCAGGTGCGGCTCTCGAGCCTTGGCCCGCACGGCGGGGGGCATAGCCGCGAAGCTGGCCGAGGCCGATGAGGATTCTGATTGAGGATCGATACGCAGGATTCCCAGGCCGGAACCGGCAACCGGTTCCAGGACGTCCTGGCCTGCCCATGAGACCAGCGCGTATTCCCGGTAACCGAGGAAGGTGAAGTGCTCATCGGTCAGCCACCGCAGCAGGTCTGCGCCCTCGACAACATCGATAGGTGCGATGCCAGCGGGCGGCGCTGCGGAGAGCTCGGCAGCGATCTCCAACGCTTGTGCACTCATTGAGGGCCAGTCCTCGACCGCGACTCGGACATCGGCGAGTACCCGACGGACGTTCTCCTCCGTCACCTCCTCCGGCGGGGGGATCAGGTCAGGCTGCAACTCGATGCGCATCCACGACTCGGCGAGCGTGCCCGAAGGAGCGGGCTCGTCGACGTCAAGGTCAAGCACCTCGAGGAGAGTCCCGCTGGCATCGCGCTTCACGGCGAACTGCGGGTGCACGACACGATGAATGGACCGTCCTTCGCGCACCAACTCATTGGTCACGGAGTCGACGAGGAAGGGCATGTCATCGGTCACGATGCAGACCACTGCGCCCGATTCCTTGGACGCAGGAAGGATGCGGACGATGGCCTCACCCGTGGTGCGCACACGCGCTAGCTCGAGGAAGTCGCGCACCTGGTCAGCCACTCGAGTCGGAGGAATCTCGCGAAGATCCTCCTCTGCTACGAAGCGGTAGAACCGCCGTATGGTGTCGCGAAGTGCCGAGTCGGAGACCTCGGACACGACATCGCGAAGGTAGGGAGCAAGAGCCTCGACCACGTCTGCCTCATCACATCGCGCACGCCGTTGTGCGCGTCGCTCACTACGCTAGCCGCAATACGAGAGGATGTGGCCATGGGCACAGACTTCACTGTCATGCAAACGTATACGGCCTCTCCGGAGCGCGTTCACGCGATGCTCACCGACGAAAAGTTCGTAACATTTCGCGCGGAGAACACGGGAGCGATCAGCTCAACCTCATCGGTGACCGCGGGCGCCGATGGTGCGTGCACAGTGCTAAGCACCCGGGTTCTGCCTGCCAATGTGCCCTCCTTCGCCGCCAAGATGATCGGCGAGACCCTCACGGTCACTGAGACCCAGGCCTGGCCTGCACTGAGCAGCTCGGGCACTGCCACGGTGCCGGTCAAGGTCGAGTTCTCGGCACCGATCTCCTTCACCGGCACGATGAGCCTGGCGCCCTCCGGCGACGGTACGCAAGTCACCGTCACCGGCACCTTCAAGGCGAGCATCCCGTTCGTGGGCGGCAAGGTCGAGCAGCTGGCCAAGGAGACCACAGAGAAGTACCTGGCCAAGGAGAACAAGCTTGGCACTTCGTGGCTCACTGAGAACTGAGCCGACAGGCATTGAGCGTGTCGCGCTAGCCGAGTAGGTCATCCCAGACTGCCGCACTCGTGCGCAGTGAGATCTCCAGCACGTTATCCAGACGCGTGGCATCCATGAGATTCCCGCCCATGGCCTCGAGATCCTCCGGGCCGGGACCAACGAGGTACACGCGCGCACCCGTCTTCTCGACTGCAGCGGCCTCGGCAATCGCAGCCTTGGTCACCTGATCACGCCACCTACGCTCGAGCCTGGCAGCGACACTGGTGGGGTGGTCATGCTCGAAGGAGACCATCGGTGCGATGACGTATACCTCGTCGAGTGCCGCGTAGGACACGACGTCGATCGAGGTCGCGGAGATCGTGCCGCCATCGACGTAGGTATGCGCGCCGATGCGCACCGGGGCGAACCAGCCCGGGATCGCGCAGGAGGCCATCACCGCATCGGAGAGTCGGGCCACCGGCGCACCCGAACGACCGAAGACAACCCTCTTACCGGTCTCGTAGTCCATTGCCACGACCCAGGTACCCGGATGGGTTGTCCATTGCCCGCCGTCGGTCACGGCATCAACGAGCTCGCCGACCTTCTCGAGTGACCGACCGCCCGTGGGCAGGAAGGCCGAGAGAACAGCAGTCGCCGGCAACTGGCCGGGATGGAGCATGCTCTGGCCGATGAGCTTGAGCGAACCGGGCGCCAAGGCACGGGGCTTGGCGGGGCGAGCCCCACCTGTCGCACTTCCGGGATCCCAGTCGAAGCCGGCAAGTGGCCCCTCGGTGATCTGCTCACCTCGGTAGTGCTGCTTGAGTTGAGTCGGGGTGACGCCGCACCCGAGCATCGATGCGATGACGGAGCCTGCAGACGTGCCCACGATGACCTCGGCATCATTCGCGCGGATACCCAGACGCTCCTCGAGTGAGCACAGTGCGCCGACTGCCCAGGTGCCACCCAGGACTCCGCCGCCGCCGAGAACAATGCCGCGCCTAGTCATCGGCCGGCAGGTAATCGCGGAGTTCGGCAAGTGAGTCGGAGAGACAGCTCATCAACTCGTCGAGGTCGGGCATGGCATCACGATCTGCCGTGAGCGCGAGGAAGATGCCGCCGTCGTAGGACGTGAAGCCCACGCCGAGCGCCTGATTCTGCGTGAGCGGAACGAAAGGATACGAGGCCACCATGCGAGCATCGCCGAGATACAGCGCATGCTGCGGTCCGGGCGCATTAGTAATGACCAGGTTGTAGACGCGCTTGGTGAGATTGGCGCCGAGTCGAGCACCTAAGGCGTGCAGAGTCGGCGGCCCGAAACCCGCAGCACTGATGATGGCATCGGCAGCGAGAAGCTGGCCGACATCCTTGAGCTGCGCGAGCTCGAAGGCGATTCGACGCAGGCGGACAACCGGATCTGGTTCGCCCACGGGGAGATCGACCAGGAATGCCGACACATTGTTCTGGGTGTTCGGATCGTCGTTGCGCGTGCTGATCGGCACCATCGCACGTACCTGCGCACTGCCCGTGACCGGTGCGCCGCGAGTCATCAGCCATGAACGCAATGCGCCGGCGATCACTGCCAGGGCGACGTCGTTGACAGTGACCCCGAAGGCGCGACGGATGTCCTTCAGCGCTTCGAGCCGATAGTCGGCCGTCGCGATACGACGCTGTGCGCCGATCTCGACATTCAAGGGGGTGGAGTTAACCGTGCGAGCCATGCGCACGGCAGTGGTGGCGATATCCCAGGCGCGCGACCCGAGGGCACCTGCGAGGTGGGAGATGTCAGCGACGTTGGTGCGCACGACATCCCAGGCCAGGGCAGGTGTCGTGAGATTCTCGGTGAGCGCCTTGGTGATGAGATCAATGGACGAGGGCTCGCTTCGCGGATTCCATTCCCTCGGCTGATCAGCGAACGCCCCCGGCTCTGGGTCGAGGATGACCTGCTCGATATCGACCGTGCCCAGACCATCGATCATCGCTTGATGAGTCTTCGTGACAAGCGCGACGCGACCGTTCTCGAGGCCCTCGATCAGGTACATCTCCCAGAGCGGGCGATCGTGATCGAGCGGACGGCTAAACAGGCGTGCGGCGAGCTCATCGAGCTGCTCGCGACCACCAGGCCGAGCGACCGATGTTCTCCGCACGTGGTACTCAAGATCGAAATTCTCATCGTCCACCCAGATCGGACGAGAGATCCGAAACGGAACCTCGCGCACGTGCTGTCTGTACCGAGGCACCATCGAGATTCGGGATGAGACTCGTGCGAGCAGTTCCTCGTAAGTCAAGCCCGGGGAGTCGAAGACCAGGATGCCACCGACATGCATCGGGGTCTCCGGTCGGTCCAGGTACAGGAATGAGGCGTCGAGTGCACTCATCCGTTGACTCACCCTCCCACCGTACGTGGCGGCGAGCCTGTTCTCCAATCATCACGAACTCTGGTACTCATGGCCTATGGCTTCCCCCATGAGTTTCTTTCGTGCCCTCACGCCTTCCCGCCTGGCCATCGGAGCCGTCGCGGGTACAGCGGCCCTGGGACTGACCGTTATCGCCTCCGCCTCCGCCTTCTCGGCGCCGCCGAGCCCGACTCCTGCAGCGACCCCCGCCGCGTCGTCCTCCGCACCGACGATCACGACGCCGGCCCCCGAGTCGAGTGCGAGCCCGATCGCGAAGCCCAAGAAGCCCAAGCCTGCGTCGCGCACCAAGAAGGCCAAGAACATTCCTGAACGGCCCCGCGACAAGTTCCACGGAAAGCGCCTGGTCTACGACAAGGCGTTGATGACCGTCTGGATGATGAACGCGAAGGACGAAGTAGTCGGGCGCTACCCCGTTGTCGGTCGCTGGGATCGACCGGCCAAGGGCACGTACCACATCTTCAGCAAGTCAAAGGTCGCCTACAACCCGAACTCCAAGGTCACGTTCAACAACATGATGCGCTTCACCTATGGCCCTGATACCAAGTCGCCCATTGGCTTCCACAGCATTCCGAAGTACTACGACGGCACCCCAATGCACTCGGTGAAGCAGCTCGGACTCCCCATTGCCCGCGGCGGCTGCGTGCGCCTGTCGGAGGAGGCTTCGAAGGAGCTGTACAAGTTCATGAAGGTCGGAGACCTCGTCGTCGTCCTGCCGTCTCCCTGATCACGCCACCAGATCAAGCAGGCGCGAGGTCGAATGCGACCTGGACTGCCATCGGCGCCGCGTGCCCGGGAGTCGACCCTCACGTAGCGCCGAATCAAGCAACCGAGGATCCACCCCCAGGTCGACCATCGGCAACGTGAGGCCCGCACGACGTGCTGACTCCTGAATCAGCGTCAGTGCCTGCTCGCGCGACGTGCCACCGGTCAAGGCTCCGGCCATAGGAACACCGCACTCGGCGAGTTCCGGCAGGGCATTGAGGAATCGGGCTACGCCGAGCGGGTCTGCATGAACGACGACCACGAGCGAATCCGCGGCCTGAAGAGCCGCATCGGCCGCCGCCGTGGGTGAGGCCGTGAGCACGTCACCGGGGGTGAAGGCCGCACCGATATCGACGACGGAATAAGGGAAATCAGCCTTGACCTGATCGAAGACCCGGATGAGTGCAGCGGGCCTGAGCTCACCCCACCGTCGGGGGTGCGCGAGTCCGGTGAGGGCGAGATATCTCTCGGAGACAGCGCACATCGACGAGGCCAGAGTGCGACTGGACAGACTTCCGGCCTCGGCATGACGACAGGCCAGGATCACACCGCTGACGTCGTCGGCCAGGCCGAGCTTGAGCGCCACTGAAGGTGCGGCGGTATCCGCATCGATGATGGCCGTGCGCTCGCGCATCGAGAGGCCCTGAGCCAGCATCATCGCTGTCGTCGTGCGACCGGGTGCTCCGGCCGGACCCCACACTGCGATGAGCCGGCCAGATTGTGACTCCACCAGTGGAGGCACGTCTGCCGCACTGAGATTCCAGACGCCCGGCAAGGGCGCATCATCGAAGATGCGAGCAGCGAGACCATCGAGTAATTCCTGTGCGCTGCGCGGACACTCGATGACCCCATCGAGATCCAGGAGCGCGAGCGCCGCGGCATCCGCATCGCTCATCGCGATGCCGAACACCGGTGAACCGGAGGCCCGCAGCCGAGTCGTCACCTCAGGACTCAGGCGTGGCAAGGAGGCGGTGAGGACGGCGATCAGGCCCGGCGCTCCGAGACATGCGCCGAGGAGGTCGGCGGCGTCGACGCATCGGCGACGAACATCGAACCCTGAGGACGCCGCTGCTGCGATGACCTGAGACTCGAAGCCGAGGCCCGGGGCTGCCAACGCCATGGACATGCTCATGTCTGGGCCTCGATCGGGACGGATACGAGATCAATGACGCCCCCGCGCACCGCAGCGATGAGAGCCTCAGCCCGCTCCTCGGGTATTTCGACGGCCACGCCGATCTCGCCGCCCACGCCCATGGAGTCCGCGGCGATGGCGGTGACCGCGGCAGATGACTCGACGAGGCGCGATGCACCGGGAATGGAGGATTCATTCGCCGTGGCCCAGATATCCACGCGATCGCCCGGCAGTAGCCCCACCGGCGAATGCAGCGGCTCGACGGCCAGGGTGATGACTCGCATCCGAGTCGCGTCTGCGACGCCTAGCGACGCGACAGGCAGTAGCTCACCGGCGGCCACGGGATGCACGAGCACTCCGGAGGGTGCCTGAGTGGCAGGCACGTAGTCGGAATCGGCATCACCGAGGGACACGGCCACCGGCTCGAGATCGACAGGCATGGCGCCCGCTGAGAGGTCGTGGGTCGCGCGCCACACGGTAATGCGGTCATCGGAGTGGGAGAGCAGCCGTGAGCCCACCACCATCGACACGATGATGAGCGCGACACCCAGCCACAGCCGACCATCGCGCCAGCGCGCCCGAACGAGCCTTCGGGCATTGACGTGCTGCATGGAGGTCCTTCCGTCGAGTCGAGTCAGCATGAGCCACTCGGTGCAATCGACGAAATGGTTATCCACAGTTGCCGCAGACCACTGTCACGAGGTGGCCGCACATGCCCACAATGGCGCGTGCGCTTCCTGACCCTTGCCGATATCGCCGAGATCCTGAACATCTCCGCGGCACAGGCCTATGCGCTCGTGAGAAATGGCGAGCTCCCGGCGATCAAGGTCGGCGGGCGTGGGCAGTGGCGCATTGAGGCCGCAGAGCTCGAGTGCTACATAGCGCGCATGTATGCGCAGACTCGCGAATTCGTCACCGCGCACCCCTTCGGACGCGATGAGGCTTTCATCGACTGATCGGACGAGCATCCATCTGCGCAAGATCCGCCGAGGCCGTGCTGATCGCCGAGTGCAACACCATTCGGCTCACGCCATCGGCTTCCCGGATGTCGACGTGATCGCTGCCCACTGACTCGAGCCACGCTCGCACGAAATGTCCGTCTACCAGCGTGATGCGCACCAAGGCCTGCCCACACCACCGGCGCAGCAGTGAAGACCAGGTCATGCAGACAGCGCGGGAGTGCTCGGCCTCACGCCGTAGGGCATGCGGGAGGCCCTCGACCCACAGGATCGATGTCACCGCGATGGCCGTGCACTCCCCTGGCGTCTCGAGTACGACAAGCTCGTCGCCCACCGCCGCAACGACACCTCGCAGGCACGCACCCGGCACCCCGACGCCAATCCGCAGGCCCCGTGCGGCTTCAAGTCGATCCCGACGGCGAGCACGCTGTTGCTCGGCCTCTGCAATGGCCTGCGCATCCACCAGCAGATCGTCATTCGCGATGGCCTCTAGAAGGCTCGACTCCTGCTCGATGACGTTCATCATCACCTCGCATGGATCACCTGTCATCGCACGCCTCCCGACGATTTCCCACGCACATCAATGAATTCCATCGATGTGATCCGTGCACGACGTAAGTCTTGAGCCGATATCCGTGTGAGCAAAGCAGTTATCCACAAGTAGGGAGACGGCATTGCGAGAGCACGCAAGCGTCGACTACACAAGGCAAACACAGGCAAACACCACAACCTCGATCCGCGACCCCCGGCGCGGTCGTCCTCCGAAGGAGAACGTCCGTGAGCATGATGACCGCCGCAGTACCCGCCCCTGCCCGCACCCGGCACCTCTCCGTTGTCCGCAGTGAGCAACTCGCCCTTCCCTTGACCTGGGAAATCAGCCCCGGGGTTCCCGCCGTTCCCGGAATTCCGCGTCACTTACGCGTGGTCGGCGATCCCGGCACCTACGACACCGGTGGTCTCGAGAAGCTCGAGGTCGCCTGGGTAGCCCGCATGGCACGAGCCATCGGCGAGGTTGCTGCCGGCGTGCGCCCGGCCAGCCAGCTCAGCCGCTGGGTCGAGCGTCATCAGCTCGAGCGACTCGCCGATCGTGGTGCGGCCATGCGCCGACACCCGAGTGCGACGAGTGAGCATCAATGGCGCACCGTGCGCTCCGTGCGTCTGTGCCCGGTTGCCGACGGAATCGTGGAGACCTCCGCCGTGCTGGTGGGCGAGAGCCGCTCGCGCGCAATCGCCATTCGCTTCGAGGCAGTCACCGGGCGCTGGCTTGTCACCGCAGCGGCGCTGGTCTAGTTCTCGACCGCTAGGAGCGGCGCGGAGAAACAGAGAGGTATATACGTAATGCACTCGATATATACTTCAGGAATGAAGCATCTCATCGACCTCGACGAACAGGCCCTCGCGGGCGCTCGCGCCGCACTGGGCACCTCGACCATCAAGGCGACGGTGAATGAGGCATTGCGGCGGGCCGCGATGGATGCCGATCGCGAGTCTCGAATCCGTTCGAGTCTCGATGCCCTCGCATCGATGCCTGTGCTTGATCGCGCGGATGCCTGGCGATGAGGGTCCTGCTCGACACGAGCGTTCTTACGCGACTTCGAGACCCACGAGTGCGATCCCGGGTGGAATCCCTCGCCCTGGCCCGAACTGCTCACGTCTGCGCCATCACGTCATTGGAGGTCGGATCCAGTGCGCGCAACGCGCAGGAATTCGACACTCTCCTCGCACATCTGCGTCACTTCGAGCACGCATCGATCCTGCCCGGTGACTTCGACAGCGCTCAGCTCACCCAACGCTCACTTGCCGATCGAGGGCACCGAGGCAGAAAGATCCCCGACCTCATCATCGCCGCAGTCGCGCAGCGACACGGACTCACGGTCCTGCATTACGACCGTGACTTCGACCTGATCACGGAGTGCACGGGCCAGCCGACTGAATGGGTCGTGGCGCGAGGCGAGATCGACTAGCTGCGCTTGCGGTTCTCTCGCTCGAGACGGCGACGCTCCGCGCGGCTCGCATTCGGGTCGATCTCGACGATGCCGCCGTCAACCGATTCCATCTCGCCATGCTCGACTCCGCCATCCTCACTCGGCGCGGAGTACTCCATGTGCTGCGGACGCGAAGGAGCAAGGCCCTTGGCGGAGATCTCCGGCACCACCTGCGGCGCGACATCGAGCTGCACCTCATCAGCCTCGGGCGCATTGACC
>JBPCSY010000072.1:0-3095 GCA_051006695.1 Candidatus Nanopelagicales bacterium | reverse complement strand
TGTCGAGCTCCATGCAGACCTCGATCAACCTGCCCTACATCACCGCGAGCGCCGAGGGCCCCCTCCACCTGGAGGAGACGCTTACGCGTGCACAGTTCGAGCAGATGACGTCGGACCTGCTGGACCGCACCAAGTCCCCGGTCGAGGCGGTCATCAAGGACGCCGGCATCAAGGTCGAGGACATCGACCAGGTGGTGCTCGTCGGCGGCTCGACCCGCATGCCCGCGGTGGCCGAGGTCGTCAAGAAGATCACGGGCAAGGACGCCAACAAGGGCGTCAACCCCGATGAGGTCGTCGCGATCGGCGCTGCACTGCAGGCAGGCGTGCTCAAGGGCGAGGTCAAGGATGTCCTTCTTCTCGATGTCACCCCGCTGTCGCTGGGTATCGAGACCAAGGGCGGCATCATGACCAAGCTCATCGAGCGCAACACGACCATCCCGACCAAGCGCTCGGAGATCTTCACCACCGCTGACGACAACCAGCCGTCGGTTCTCATCCAGGTGTACCAGGGTGAGCGCGAGATGGCTGCGTACAACAAGCGTCTGGGCACCTTCGAGCTCACGGGCCTGCCGCCGGCACCCCGTGGCGTCCCGCAGGTCGAGGTCACCTTCGACATCGATGCCAACGGCATCGTCCATGTCACCGCGACCGACAAGGCCACGGGCAAGGAGCAGTCGATGACCATCTCCGGTGGCTCGGCCCTGAACAAGGACGACATCGATCGCATGATGCGCGAGGCCGAGCAGCACGCTGAGGAAGACAAGCAGCGTCGCGAGGAGGTCGAGGTGCGCAACAACGCTGAGGCACTCGTGTACCAGACGGAGAAGTTCCTGAAGGACAACGAGGACAAGGTCCCCGCGGATGCGAAGGCCAATGTCGAGGGTCCGCTCGATGAGCTGAAGAAGGCCATCGAGGCAAACGACCTGCCGGGCATGCGCGCAGCGACCGACAAGGTCGCTGAGGCCAGCCAGGCACTCGGGGCGGCCATGTACGAGACGGCTCAGGCAGCCGGCGGCGACATGGGCGGAGCAGAGGCAGCAGCCGACGCAGCTGAGGACGATGTTGTCGACGCAGAGATCGTGGATGAAGGCGAGTCCAAGTGACCAATCCAGAGAACTCCGAGGATCAAGGCGTCCGGGTAACCGACAAGCGCCGCATCGATCCGGAGACTCTGACACTTCGCGAAGGTGACCAGCCGGCAACCCCGGCTGGCACCGACGCGGAGGGCGCCATCGTCGAGTCAGAAGTAGCCGAGATCGAGGTGAAGATCGCCGAGCTCACGAACGACCTGCAGCGGGTGCACGCCGAATACGCGAACTACCGCAAGCGCGTCGATCGCGATCGCGACCTCATCAAGGAGATGGCGGTCGGTTCGGTCATGGCCGAGTTGCTGCCGGTTCTCGATGACATCGAGAGAGCACGTGAGCATGGCGAGCTCGAGGGCGCGTTCAAGACCGTGGGCGAGAGCCTCGAAGGCGCGCTGGCCAAGCTGGGCCTGGAGAAGTTCGGCTCCGCACCGGAGCCCTTCGACCCCATGGTGCACGAGGCACTGACAACTGAATCGCGCGATGAGGTCAGCGAGCCGACGGTAGTGAACGTCTACCAGCCCGGTTACCGCTACGCATCGCGAGTGCTGCGCGCGGCTCGCGTAGCTGTAGCAGGCACTGACTAAGTGCCGGCACGCAAGAAAGAGAGCATGAAGGAAGAGACGTGAACAAGGATTGGCTTGAGAAGGACTTCTACGCTCTTCTCGGTGTGTCCAAGGACGCCACCGGTGATGAGATCAAGAAGAAGTACCGCAAGCTCGCGCGCGAATTGCATCCGGACAAGAACCCGGGTGACAAGGCTGCCGAGGAGAAGTTCAAGTCCGTATCCGAGGCATATGACGTTCTCTCCGATGATGCCAAGCGCAAGGAGTACGACGAAGCACGCACGCTGTTCGCCTCCGGTGGCTATGGCCCCGGAGGGTTCGGCGGCGGTCAAGGGTTCGGCGGCGGGCGTGGCGGTAGTTACAACGTCAACATGGAAGACCTCTTCGGAGGCGATGGCTACGGCGACTTCCTCGGCGGGATCTTCAACTCGCGTGCACGCGGCGGCCGCACCCAGCAACCGCGTCGTGGAGGCGATATCGAGAGTGAGCTCACTCTCTCCTTCGATGATGCACTCGATGGTGCGACCATCCCGTTGTCACTTCGCACTGATGGCACGTGCACGAGTTGCCGTGGCAGCGGTGCGCAGGCCGGAAGTGCGACGTCGACCTGCCCCACCTGCGGTGGCCAGGGTCAGGTAGCACGTAACGCCGGCGGCTTCGCGATTCCGGAACCCTGCCCCTCGTGCAAGGGTCGCGGTGTTCTCATCGAAAACCCGTGCACGAGCTGCCGTGGCTCCGGTCATGGCGTGAGCACCCGTACTGTCCAGGCTCGCATCCCCGCGGGCGTGAAGGATGGCGCGAAGATCAAGCTCAAGTGCAAGGGATCACCCGGTGCCTCGGGTGGCCCGGCCGGTGACCTCTACATCAACGTGCACGTCACTGCAGATCCCGTCTTCGGGCGCAAGGGCGACAGCATCACTGTGGAGGTTCCGATCACGTTCACCGAGGCAGCTCTCGGCGGCGAGATCACGGTGCCGACTCCGCGCGGTGGAACAGTCACACTCAAGGTGCCGGCAGGAACGGCCAATGGCCGTACCTTCCGCGTACGTGAGAAGGGGCTGGCGAAGAAGGACGGCAGCTACGGCGATCTGCATGTGAGCGTCGAAGTCGCTGTTCCGCAGAATCTCAGCAGTGAGGCGAAAGCGGCACTCGAGGAGTATGCGAAGCAGACCCTCGATCATGATCCGCGCAGCGACCTGCTGAAGATGGCCGGGAGCAACTAATGAGCGCCAATCGGGTTCCGTTCCGGGTGCCCGACGACACTCCGGTCTACGCGATCAGCGTGGCCGCATCACTCGCCGGGCTGCATCCGCAGACCCTGCGTCAGTACGACCGCCTGGGCCTGGTGTCGCCCACGCGGGTGGCCGGTCGCAACCGGCTCTACTCAGCGCAGGACATCACTCGACTGCGCGAGATCGCAGAGCTCTCGTCCGAGGGCCTGAGT
>JBPCSY010000071.1:0-4182 GCA_051006695.1 Candidatus Nanopelagicales bacterium | reverse complement strand
GCGCTGACCATCCTGCTCGGCTTCTTCCCGGCCCCGATCCTCAACGTCATCAACCCCGCGGTCGATCGCGTGATGACCACGATCGGAGCCAGCGATCCTGCTCCTACCGTGCCTAGTGCCTCCGTTGAAGGGAACGGCCAGTGAATCCCATAGCCGTGGCAGACAAGGACCTGTTCGAGATTCCGGCAATCGACTACAGCGCGATCGCCCCGATCCTGATCCTGCTGGTAGTCGCCGTCATCTCGGTGCTCGTCGAAGCATTCCTGCCCAAGGGTGCACGCCGGCCCGTACAGCTCGTACTGGTCTTCGGTGCGCTCATCGCTGCCTTCGTCGACGTCGTCACGTTGTCGGGGATGCGCATCGTCACCGCCTCGGGCTCGATCTCGATCGACGGGCCTGCGCTGGTCATGCAGGGTGCAATCCTCGTGCTGTCGGCTCTGGGAGCCATGCTCATGGCGGAGCGACTGGTCGATCCCTCGGGTGATGCCTTCGCCGCACGCGCCTCGGCGCTGCCGGGCTCCGAGGACGAGAAGCAGTTCACGGCTCGTGGGTACTTCCAGACCGAGGTCTGGCCGCTGTTCCTCTTCTCGGTCGCGGGAATGCTCCTGTTCGTCTCGGCGAACGATCTCCTGCTGATGTTCGTGGCCCTCGAGGTCATGTCACTGCCGTTGTACCTGTTGGTCGGCATGGCGCGGCGTCGCCGCCTGCTCTCGCAGGAGGCCTCGCTCAAGTACTTCCTGCTCGGCGCGTTCTCATCGGCCTTCTTCCTCTACGGATCTGCCCTGATCTACGGCTTCGCCGGTTCGGTCAACTTTGCCTCGATTGCCGATGCGATCTCGGCCAAGCCCAGTGAGACGGCACTCCTGCTGATCGGCGTGGCCATGATCCTTGTGGGCCTGCTGTTCAAGATCGCGGCGGTGCCGTTCCATCAGTGGACCCCGGACGCCTACCAGGGCGCACCCACCGCAATCACCGCGTTCATGTCGACCACTGTGAAGATCGCCGCCTTCGGTGCCCTCTTGCGCGTGCTCTACGTCGCCTTCGGCGGCCTGCGCTGGGACTGGGAGCCCATGATGTGGATCGTCGCGATCCTCACCATGGTCGTGGGCTCGGTCATCGCCGTCACGCAGAGCGATATCAAGCGCATGCTGGCGTACTCGTCTGTCGCGCAGGCCGGCTTCATCATGGTCGGCGTCATCGCGACCAGCGCTGCCGGACTCTCAAGCGTGCTGTTCTACCTCGTGGCCTACGGCTTCACCACGATCGGCGCCTTCGCGGTGATCTCGATCGTGCGTGACTCGTCGGGTGAGGCTACTCACCTCTCGAAGTGGGCTGGTCTGGGGAAGAAGTCCCCGGTGACCGCCACTGTTGTCGCGCTCTTCATGCTGTCCTTTGCCGGCATTCCGCTCACCAGCGGATTCATCGGAAAGTTCGGTGTCTTCGCTGCGGCAATCGACTCCGGCGCCACCTGGCTGGTCATCGTGGCGGTCGTGGCATCGGTGGTCTCGGCGTTCTTCTACGCACGCGTCATCGTCATCATGTTCTTCTCCGAGCCCACGGAGAACACGGCCTCGGTCGTCGTTCCGTCGGCCTTCACGACCATCGTGATCGCGGCGGGCGCGACTGTGACAGTGGTGCTCGGCATCCTGCCGCAGCCACTGCTCGACTTGGTCGACAATGCGGGTCTGTTCCTGCGGTAGTACCGTGAATTCATGACCGACTCCGCCAGCGGCTTCTCCACGCCGGACTCAGCTCTCGAGGCGGAGCTCTCAGCCGGGTTGGCGGATATCGAGGCGGGCATTCGCCAGGCGATCCGAAGCGACTACTCCTTTGTCACCGAGGTATCGCGCCATCTTGTCGAGGCCGGTGGCAAGCGTTTCCGCCCGCTACTCGTCCTGCTCTCCGCGCAGTTCGGCTCAGGCATTGGTGCTGATGTCATTAAGGCCGGCGTCGTCGTCGAGCTCACCCACCTCGCCACGCTTTATCACGACGATGTCATGGACGAAGCAATGCTGCGTCGCGGTGCAGCCTCGGCAAATGCGCGCTGGGATAACTCGGTGGCGATCCTCAGCGGCGACTTCCTCTTTGCTCGCGTCTCGGGCATCCTCGCCGACCTCGGCCCGGAGGCTGTGCGTATTCAGGCCGTGACCTTCGAACGACTGTGCATAGGCCAGATCAAGGAGACCGTCGGCCCCAAGCCCGGCGAGGATGCCGTAACGCATCATCTCGAGGTGCTTGCCGACAAGACCGGTTCGTTGATCGCCGCCAGTGGTTGGTACGGCGGCCTGATGTCCGGTGCATCCGAGGCGACCATCCGCACTCTCACGGCATTCGGCGAGGCCATCGGTATCGCCTTCCAGCTCGCCGATGATCTCGTCGACATCACCTCAGAGTCCGAGCAATCCGGCAAGACCCCCGGCACAGATCTCAAGGAGGGCGTGCCGACCCTCGCGGGCCTCATCGCCCTGCGGGGCACTGACCCCGCCGATGCTCGTCTTCGTGAGCTCCTGTCTCGTCCGCTCCCAGATGCGGCTGAGCACGCCGAGGCGCTCGCGCTGCTTCGCGCGCACTCGGCACTTGGTGAAGCTCGCCAGCAGGCGCGTGACTGGGCCGACACGGCACGTGCTTGCCTGCATGAGCTGCCCGCGAACTCCGCCCGTGACGCACTGGAATTGCTGTGCGATTACGTGGTCGACCGCACCGGCTGATCACTCCTCGGGCAGCAGTTGCGCATCGTCAAGCGCAGACACGTCAGATGAATGAGAGCGTGCATCAATCGTGAAGACCACGAGTGCGCACCAGATGAGTGCGAAGCCGACCCAGCGAGTCGGTGACATCTCCTCGTGGAAGAAGCCGACACCGACGATGAAGAGTCCGATCGGCGTGATGTACTGCAGGATTCCCAGGGTGCTGTACGGAAGCCGAGTGGCGGCCCCGGTGAAGAGCAGGAGCGGAATCGTGGTGACGGGGCCGGCCAGCATCAGCAATAGCAGCGTCGAGCCGCCGTTGCTGATCGTGGCCGAGGTGCCCTGAATCATCATGATGACCAGGATCGTGATCGCAATCGGCGACAGCACGCCGGTCTCGACGGTCAGGCTCTCCACGGCACCCCACCCGACGAACTTCTTGATGAAGCCATAGGTAGCCCACGAGAAAGCCAGGATGAGCGCGATCCAGGGCAGTGCTCCGTAGCAGATCGTGAGCACCGCGACAGCGACGACCGCGAAGGCCACGGCGATCCACTGACCCGAGCGCAGGCGCTCCTTCAGGAGAAGCACGCCCATGGCAACGATGACGAGCGGGGAGATGAAGTAGCCGAGAGAGGCCTGAAGTGCGTGATTGGTGCTGATCGCCACGACGTAGGCGCTCCAGTTGGCCGCGATGAAGAGTGAGCCGAGTGCTACGAGTCCGAGCTCGCGGCGATTTCCGGACAGGTGCCGGAGGGATCCCCACCCGCGGGTGATCGTGGTGATGAGCAGAAGCAGGAGGAATGACCAGATCACCCTGTTCGCGACGACTTCGACTGCCGAGATGTAGTCCACGGCCCGGAAGTAGAACGGAAACAGCGCCCAGATGACATAAGCCGCGATCCCGAACAGCAATCCGATCGCTGTCCGGGACCGCGGCTCGCGGTCGTGGGTGATTAGCCGACTAACCAGGTGTCATTGCCGCGCACGAGAGCCTGCAGATCGCCGGCACCCTTCTTCTCGCGAGCCTCATCGAGCTGCTCGCGAACGAGGCGGTCGTAGGACGGGCGCTTCACATCGCGGAAGATGCCGATGGGGGTGTCAGCGAGGGTGTGGACCTCCGACAGGCGCGAGAGGGCGAAGGCCAGTGCGGGATCCTCGCGGTGCGCATCGTGCACCAGGAGTGCGTCCTCGCCGACCTCGGCCACGTTGGCGATGGCCACCTGGCCATCGGCAGTGCGCACGACGCCCTTGGTGCCGTCCTTGCCGAATCGGATCGGCTCACCGTGCACGAGCTTGATGAGCAGGTCGTCAGCGGTCTCGGCATCCTTGAGCTGCTCCCAGGCGCCATCGTTGAAGATGTTGCAGTTCTGGTAGATCTCGACAAGTGCCGTGCCCTCGTGGGCGGCTGCGGCGGCGAGCACCGAGCTCAGGTGCTTGCGGTCGGAGTCGATCGAGCGGGCGACGAACGTGGCCTCGGCACCCAGGGCCAAAG
>JBPCSY010000070.1:0-7742 GCA_051006695.1 Candidatus Nanopelagicales bacterium | reverse complement strand
ATGAGGCCGAGCGTCGTTGGCATGGTTTCTCGGTGGAATTGCGGGTAAGCGTTGACGGCCCTGCTGGCGGGGGTGCTCTCCGCGGCAGCGTCGTTCACGCCCACGGCAACTGCGCAACCCTGCCCCGGCTGCCGGGTGACGGAAAGCAGAACCCTGGTCACCTTCTCGCCCGTCATCAGCGCCAACCGCCTGGTCTTCGATGACATCGCATTCCTCGACAGCACGGGCCAGCCCCTCGATCCGGCCGTGTACGAGCTCATCGCGCCGACGAATGCACTCGGCAGCCCCTATGCGAATGGACCGATAGTGATGGTCGATTCGAAGGTGGGGTTCACGATCACCCTCGACGGAAAGTCGGTGCTCACCAATCAGCCCTTCACCGTCACGGTCGTGCGCAGCGGCGACACGCGGAGCGTCAGCCTGGAGGATCTCAATGCGGCCCTGACCGGGCAGGTAGCCGTAGACCCGCTCGGGGCACTCGTCTTCCGGGGAGCAGCGATTCGGCAGGTCAAGGTCACGCAGACCTACGAGACGGCGGGCGCGTCGTATCGGTTCATCGGCACCCAGCCCATCTCCGACTCGGACACGAGCGTGTCCGTGCGCACCTTCGGCTCGAGGAAGCGAGTGGTCTTCCGTGACACGCATGACCTGGCTTCCGTGTGGAGCCTGCAACTGCGCAGTTCCACGAAGACCGCAGCCACGCGCTATCACTCCACGAACGTCAGAGTCACGAAAGGCGATCAGTTGGTCGTGGAATTCGACAGCTGGCGCGGTGCCGTCGGACGACCGGCACTCTGGCTCGACCGACACTCCGATGGTCGACTCGACCTGAGACTGCCGATCGTGAAGGGCTAGCGTGCATGCATGGGGCCCTCGGAAGTCAGTGAGTTTCACGTGACGATGCCTCCTCAGCTCATTCGTGTTCTCGGATGACCCCCAATCCTGATCGGCGAGATGAGATCCTGCGGGCACTGGCCTCGATTAAGCAGGGTGACCTCCTTGAGAGGCTGTGCCTGCTGGCGGTTGCGCGAATTCCGTGTGACGGAGTCGCCGTTGTTGTCTCCGCGCAGGGGGTTCCTGCCGGGGTTCTTGCCAGTGCAGGCGAGTGCGCTCGAACACTCACCGAGGCCGAATTCGACCTGGGCGAAGGTCCGGCATTCGAGTCGACAATTACCGATCGACCGGTGCTCATCGATCACCTCGACATCACCACGACTCAGGCGTGGCCGTTCGTCGGCTCGCGGCTCGCTCGCGCGGGCATTGCTGCTGTCTCGACTTTCCCGTTGCGACTCGGCGCGATCCGACTCGGAGTCGCGCACGTGATCCGACTGGCGCCAGGGGCGTTGAGCGATGACGCGTTCGCGAATGCGCGTGTCCTCGCTGACCGACGCCGTGCTCTTCTTGCAGGCCGGCCTGGTCAACGTCGACTTCGATGACCTGCTCTCTGCTGCCGGAAAGGATCGTCTGCGTGTTCACCAGGCCACCGGCATGGTGGCAGAGATGCTGGACTGCTCCATGCCCGAAGCACTCGCCCGCATGCGGGCTCGTGCCTTCATCGAGGAGATCGCTCTATTCGATCTCGCCACCATGGTCATTGACAGGACAGTGGTGTTCACCCATGACGACTAGCAACGCACGTTCACTCGACCAACGGAGGACACCATGACCGACCCCCGGACGGATCTGCCTGCCGCCCTGACCACCTTGGCCGAGGCGCTCGTGACTGACTTCGACTTCATCGACCTCGCCCACTCCCTGGCCCGTTCGACCGTGGATGCACTCGATGCTGCCGCGGCCGGAGTCATGGTGGTCGACCGTGGTGGCGACCTGCAGGTGGTAGCCGCCTCCGACGAGAACACCCGCATTCTCGAGGTCTTCGAACTGCAGCGCCATCAGGGGCCGTGCTACGACAGCTGGGTAAGCGGTCAGCCGGTGAGCGCTTCCGACCTCACGGTCCGCGGCACCTGGCCGGACTTCTCCCAGCGCGCCCTCGAACTCGGCTATGCCTCGGCGTGCGCAGTGCCACTGCGCTTTCGAGTGCACGAGCTAGGCGCACTCAACATCTTCTGGAGCAGCCTCCACGAGGTGACCTCAGCAGACCTGCACGCCGCGCACACCACGTGTCCATGCACGAATCAGCTCGTCGTGCGTCGTCGAAACTCCGAGATGAGCTCGGTTCCCGCCGTGGTGGGCTCGAAGAGCACCTGATCCATCTCGCTGACCAATTGCTCGTGCACCATCTGCGCATAGAGGTCGGTGAAGACGTGCGCCTCGTCATTCGCCCATCCGGCAAGTGCCCTGTCGACGACGTCTCGCGGCTCGGCCTTGGCGATCTCATAGGTGGCGATGATGTCGGTGTTCGTGAACCCAGGGTGAACATTGGAGACCCTGACTCCCACCTTGCGCATCTCCTCGCGCAGACCCATGCCCATGAACATCGCCGCTGACTTGCTCGCGCTGTACATCGGACCGCCACGCGACATGGCGAGTGCAGCAGTCGACTGAACCAGGATCACGCCGCCTCGACGCTCGATGATGCCGGGAAGCAAGCCCGTGATCAGGCGACGCGGCCCGAAGACGTGCACCTCGAAGAGCTTGCGGACGAGTGTGTCGTCGAGTTCGTGGACGCGGCCAGTGCCCCCGCGACCGGCATTGGAGACCAGCAGGTCGACGTCATTGGCTTCAGCGATGACCTCATCGATTTGCTCAGGGAGCGCAACGTCAAGTCGTAGCGCTCTGACGCGAGGTCCGTACTTCTCCACGGCCCAGTCGAGACTCTCGGGCTTGCGCGCGCAGGCGTAGACCTTGGCAGCACCGGCATCGAGAAGTGCATCGACGAAGCAGGCTCCGATACCGCGATTGGCTCCGGTCACCAGAGCGACCTTGCCCTCGAACTCGAACACGTCGACCCCTTCGGTCCCTGAATTCCTGCACCTTATCCGTGCGACCGGAATCTCCTCGCCTCTACGCCGTGCGATACTCCGCCGATGGACGCACTCTGGTGGTTCTACACAATCGTGCTCGGCGCTGCCTTCGCACAGATCGCCATGGGAATGGCAGTTCAGTGGAAGATCCGAGCAGCCACGTCGGAACCGATCTTCCTGCCCGCCCTGCTCTGGCTGGGCTTCCTGCTGATCCTGACCATCGAGATCTGGATTGCCGTCGGGTTCTATCAGCGCACGGTGACGTCGATGTCGATTCTCAGCCTGCTGGCGTTCCTCTGGATTCCGATGGGAATCCTGGTGCTGAGCGTCTTCCTCGCAGAGCCCACCTGGAGCAACTCGGCGCCGAGCTCCGACGAGGAGCGCTTCGCCCGACTTCGCAGGCCGTACTTCACGGTGCTCGTCTCTATCCCGATCGTGAATCTCGTCCACGAGATCGCCTTGGGCTCGGCGGGCATGGACGCTGACCTACTGTTCCCCGTGCTCCTGGCCGCAGGGGCGATCCTCGGCTTCTTCCTGCGCACGCGGAAAACAGATGCCGCTCTCGCCGGGGTGATGCTCGTGATCATCTGTGTCTACCTGGCCACCTCCTACGGAACGGTGTCGATCCCGGCCTGAGGGAGCCCTGCTGCCGGCGCCTCGGCAGCCAGATGCGGTGACCCGAGCCGATCCGGCTACTGGCCTATATTGTGATCATCGTTCACGAAACAGCTCTGAGTGAGGGAATCATGACCACACGAATCGCACGCATCACCGGCTCGGCAGCCGCCCTGGCCGTCGCGATCGGCGGAATCACTCTCGGAACAGCGCAGGCCGCGACCACGGCCTCCTTCAACGCCCCGATGTTCGGCACCACGGCCACCCTGACCGAGGCCCGCATGCCTGTCTACGCCCAGGTCGAGTGCTCCGACGCCACCTGCGCGTCCGGCGTGCTCACCCGCGCCGCGGGCGGTTTCACCCAGTACTCGAGCCCGAGCATCTCCCTCGGCGGCGCCTTCTCGAAGGTGCCCGGCTTCCTGGCAAAACTGAACAAGAGCTGGTCGAGCGCCACCAGGGCCAACACGCAGAACTACTCGTCCATGACGATCAACTTCGCACAGTTCGCTCCCGGCACCGATCTCGCTGCCGCCGTAGCTACCGATGCAGCCGACACAGAGCTGACCTTGTCGGCACCTGAGACCGTGGGCAGCACAACGTATTGGTCGGCCACTCGCTCTGACGAGGACTCCGAATGGAAGGTGGCCTACATCGCCAATGGCGACGCCATCGCACGCGGCGTCTGCATCCAGGACGGAACCGAGCGCGGTTCGGTCACCTGCAATCCCGCGAACGTGCGCACGTTGGCGCAGGGCATCATCGACACTCCGGCAGCGGCCACCCTGGCCGAGTCTGGCTCTATTGCCGGTCTGATCCCCGCGACTCCTCGCGGACTCTCCCCTGTCCTGCTCAACATCGAGCCGGCGCTGCCCCTCTGGGCCGGCAATGCCCCGGGCGCCGCACTCGATCGCTCCCTGGCCGCGCGCAAGAACTCGGTCGCACTCCAGTACTCGGTCAAGGGCAACCCGGCACTGATCGTCACCACGAAGGTCGCCGCACTCTCGAGCACTGCGCCTGCCCTGCCCTTCGTCAAGACCATCTGCGAGAGCAACTCGGTGACCAAGCGCTCCTGCACACTCAGCCGAGTTCCTGGCAAGGCCTACGGATTCATCGGCGACTGGAGTCGCGCCGGCAAGCCGGACGAGACCGAGAACCTCAGCATGCATTTCACCGGCGCTAAGAAGCTCGGCGATGCACGCTGCGGCTTCCTCGGTGACGTCAAGCGCGGACTCACGACGAAGGAACTAGCCACCTGCCGCACAGCTCTCGTGACCTTCGCTAACTCAGTAGTCAAGTAGTCGACTCGAGAACCGGCGGTACGGCGTGAGCAGTACCAGACCATCACGCCGAGCTGTCCTGACCGGATTGGCCGCGGCCGGGGCGTCAGGACTCTTCCTACGCTCCGGTCCGGCATCAGCGGCGACTGAATCCGTTGCGATCACGGGAACTTCCACGAGCCGCACGGTCATTCCCAGCGATCGCCAGGGCTTCAACCGGCGCTGGTTCGCCGGTGGGCTGCAGACCGTCTATGTTCCGACTCGCACCGAGGACGTCGCCGCCTGCCTCGAAGCGGCGATCGCAGCACATGGCCGTCACGTGAAGGTCGTCTCAGGCCGTCACTGCTACGAGGACTTCTCCTACAACGCCACAACTCGGGCGATTATCGATATGTCAGGCATCAACCAGGCCGGCTTCGACGCCGAGCACGATGCGTACTTCGTCGACGCGGGCTGCGATAACTGGTCGGCCTACCGCACCCTCCTCAACGCGTTCGGCCGCACGCTCCCAGATGGTTCCTGCGCATCCGTCGGTGCCGGCGGACATATCAGCGGCGGCGGGTACGGATTGCTCTCGCGCGAGCACGGACTCTCGGTCGACTGGGTCACGGCGGTCGACATCGTGACGTGGGATGACATCACGGGCACCGCGCGGCTGCGCCACGTCTCGGATATCAGCACGGATCCGGATGAGCGCGATCTCTTCTGGGCGGTTCGAGGTGCGGGCGGCGGTAACTTCGGCATCATCACCCGCTTCTACTTCGCCCAGCCGCCTGCGGCTCCTGCTCACGCGAGCATTTGGAATGTCTCGTGGAACTGGGACGACGTATCCGCGAGTGGATTTCGTACCCTGCTGTCCGAGTACGCCGATTGGGTCGAGCAGATGCCCGGCCGTCAGTTCTCACTACTCAAGCTCAATCACGTGGCCGCCGGGCAGATCACCATGATCCTGCAGATCGCCTCCGAGCCAGGCAGCACACAGGAGTCTCATCTCGCGAGGGCAGGCGCCGCGGTGACTGCAGCGCAGCGCCGATTCGCACGCGTGGCCAGGGTGCCGGGCGCGACTCGCTCAGTGCGGCCGGGCCAGCAGACCGTGCAGCACCTGACATTTCTCGAGGCACTCTGGACCCTCAATGGCTCCGGGCCCAATCAGTTCGGCAAGTACAAGTCGTCATATCTCCGTGTCGCCATGCCCGATGAACAGGCTGATGCACTTCACCACTGGCTTCATGTCACACCAGCAGGCGTGTCCACGTCAGACATGGCTCAGTCCTTGGTGCAGATTGATAGCTATGGCGGCGCGATCAACACCCACACGTCTACGTCAACACCAGTCCCCCAAAGGTCCTCACTTCTGAAATTGCAGTTCCAGACCTACTGGAACAACTCCTCGCCGATCGGACGCGGCGACTCCGGACGCTACGGCGCCCAGCAGCAGGCGCATCTCAACTGGATCCGCGGCATGTACTCCGACACCTATGCGCGGTACGGGGGCGTACCTGATCCGGACCGGGATCCCGGCGGAATCGTCGATGGCTGCTACTACAACTACCCCGACTCCGATCTCGGCACACATGCCGATGGTCGGATCGATGAGGCGCTCTCGCTGTATTTCCAGGGTAACTTCCGCACCAATCCGAGAAACCTCGTCGCAGTGAAGCGCCGCTGGGATCCCACGAACGTCTTCCACCACGCACAGTCCATTCCCACGGAGTAATGAGGAGTCATGATTTGTGTCATGAAGCGTCACGCATCTGACGCCCCATGTCTCGATAGCCTCGGGCCATGATCACTCGTCGGCACACGATCACTCTGGTCATGGGCATCACCGCGGCGACCACGCTCGCGATCAGTGCTGATGGCTCCTCTGCCTACGTTGCGATTGGAACCCGTATCTACTCGGTCGACGTCAAGCGGCGCGCACTTCGCACGTCAGCTTCGGTCTACTCGAACAGCGATGGAAAGCGCAGCGAGGTCACCGGCTTCTGGACTCCGTCGATCAGCACTGACGGGAAGACACTCTTCGTCGCCTGGGATTGCGTCGGAATTCTGAAGTCCATCAACGCCAAGACCCTCAAGGGAGCGTCAGTGCCGGTAGCCGGCAAGATCCGCTGGGGCGCTCGATCCGTGGCCACGGACCCGGTACTGAATAGTGCCTACGCGATCTCGAAGACCGCGCTCGTCACGGTCAATACGAACGGCTCCTCGGTGCGCGCCATAGACCCCGCGGTGCCGTCAGGCTCCACGGCCGAGCATGTCGTGGCGACCAACTCCAGCGCAGTGGTCTCGTGGGAGGCGAACGACCTGAAGAACCCGAATCAGGTCGGTGTCACGATCCTTACCCTGGGCTGATCGAGGTTCATCTCTGCACACCTGCGCACCCCTCACCGTGGCGGAGGATGCGCAGCACGTGCCTCACTTGGGCTGGAGACCCTCATCGATGATGCGGTGCAGTTCAGCCTCATCGATCGTGCGACCTGTGTAGGTCGACGCAGTCTTCAGCACCTTGGCCTTAGCCGCCTCGAGCTTGTCTGCAGGCTTGGCGATGGCGGATGTCCAGTCGCGGTAGAGCTCCCAGGCGAGCTCGCGCTGACGAAGTGCGGCGTTGACCCGGGTCATCTGCTCGTCCGTGGCGGAGAGTCGCCAGGTGTCGAGGATCGCCTGCGGCAGCGCGTCGCGGTAATCGTGACCGCCTTCGGCGAAGTTTCCCGGCGTGGGTACGAGTGCGTTCATCATGTCGAAGAAAGTCATGAGAGCAGTCATGCCCGGCAGCCAACGAGTGCCTTGCGGGGCGCCGAACGGACGCTTGTTGTCAGGGCCCAGCCAGTCGGGCTTGCGCCACGCCACCTGCGCACCGAACTTCGGAATCGGATCATCGCCGTTCATCAGCAGGAGGTACTTCACCTGCTCGCGCTGATCCTTCGGC